>NZ_JBSFNN010000002.1:0-172191 GCF_053587115.1 Streptomyces sp. NPDC003697 | reverse complement strand
CTCGGCCGTGTGCCCTTGGGACGAATGGCCGGCGACGGCGGTGCCGCCCAGCTCCACCTGGAGCCCGTCGGCCGCGGCCGCCTTCGCGGTGTCGGCCGCCGTCTGGCGGAAGGGACTCACGTTCAGGTGTGTGGGAAACGTCCTGGCGTCAGCCGGTCGCGCTGCCCGCGACCCACTCGCTCCACGGCATGTTCCAGTCGCTGAGACCGTTGTCCGGGGCCAGCTTCGTCGCGTCCTGGGAGTTCTTGACGATCACGACGTCACCGATCGTCGAGTGGTCGAAGAACCACGCGGCGGGCTGCTTGGCGTCGCCGCCGCCCTTGACGTCCTTCAGTCCCACGCAGCCGTGGCTGGTGTTGACCTTGCCGAAGACCGAGTCCGCACCCCAGTAGTTGCCGTGGATGAACGTGCCCGAGTCGGACAGGCGCATGGCGTGCGGTACGGCCGCGATGTCGTACGAGGGCTTGCCGTCCTTCTCCGTGAGGCCGACGCTCGAAGCGTTCATACGGATGTGTTGGAACTTCTCGGAGATGACCATCTGACCGTTGTACGTCGGGTGCTCGGGGCTGCCGGACGAGATCGGGATGGTCCTGATCGTCTTGCCGTCCTGTACGACGGTCATCTGCTTCGTCTTGGCGTCGACCGTGCTGATCTGGCTCCGGCCGATCTTGAATGTGACCGTCTTCTGCACGCCGTGGAGGTGGAGCTTGACGGTGACGGTGGAGCCGGGCTTCCAGTAGTGCTCGGGGCGGAAGTCCAGGCGGCCGTCGTTGAGCCAGTGACCGACGACCCGCTGGCCACTGCTGGAGCTGACCTGGATCTGCGACTGCACGGCGGCCTTGTCGCCGATCGCCTTGTCGAAGTTGACCGTCACCGGCATACCCACGCCGACGGTCGAGCCGTCCTCGGGTGAGAGGTGCCCGATGAAGTCGCCGGCCGGGGAGACCGTGGCGATCGTGGCGTTTGCGGTGGTGGAGCGCCCCTGGGCGTCCTCGGCCTCTGCGGCGACCTGGTACTTGGTGGCCCGATGCAGCGGGCCGTCCGGCTTCCAGGACGTGCCGTCCGCGGACAGGGTGCCCCGAATCTCGGCGCCGGTCGCGACGGCGGTCATGGTCACCTTGGTGAGTTTTCCGTTACTGACAGTGACCTGGACGGGGGCGTTGATGGCGACGTCGTGGGCGCCCTGCCCGGGCGTGATCTTTATTCGGGCGTCGGAAGCGTCCTGGGCGGCCGCCGGACCCACTGAAGCCGGCGTTTTTGGGGGGTTCCCGGCGTCATTGCCGCCGGTGGCGGCATTGCTCGTGCCACCGAGGGCCGTAACTGCGAGCACGCCGCCGAGTACGCCGGTCGCTGCCACCAGCCTGGTGCGTCGTTTGCGCGCCGTGATCAAACCTTCTCCCTGTCCTTGGTCCCTGCGTTTCCGGTCGCTGGTTGCCTGAGGAGCGCAACCACCTTTTGCATCACTTATACGCACTCATCGGCTGCAAATGGGCACATTGTGGCGAATCCCACCCGCCGTCGAGTATGCTGTCGAGGCTCTCCCCCGAGGCCGGACGGTGCGTAGCGGTCTGCACTTTCCGCCCGATGCCGGCCAGCCGTGCCCAAGGCCGCGATTTCCGGTTGGCGCTCCACTTCGACCCGGCGCCCGACCTGCCGCGGATCGCCCTGACCGACGCGCGGGTGATCGCCTCCCCGACGGGCGGAACCGGACACGCCCACCCCGCCCCTGTGGGAGCCGCACCCCAGCCTGCCGTACCGCCCGATCGACGATGCCCGTCCCGGCCGGCCGGCTGCGGCCGGCGCCGGATGTGTCGGGCGGGGGGTGGAACTGTGAGCTGCGTGTGCAGGTAGCGGTACCTCAGGTGTTGTTCACCACAGCACTGATGCAAAGCGCCACGGTCAAGGGGCTGCTGCAGGCCCCCGCAGATGCGTGTAAATGCAACGAATCTCCGAGGGAATACCCCCTGACCTGCTGTGGTGCCGGTGAAGGACCACTTCACGCCGTCTGTCTATGATCGCTAACGAGCTGACGCCCGCACGCCCGCATCCCGTTCTCGGGGAGCTCTTGGCGACCGCGAACGAAGCCGGTGGTGCGGGCCCGTGCGACGGCGACACGTGCGAAGAAAGGTGGACACCATGCCCCTAGGACTGCTCCGGCGTCGGCGTTCCCACGGCGCCTCTGGTGCCGCGCCGGGCCTTGCGGTGCCCCTGCCGCACGGTGCGGGGGCGTTCGGCTGCGAGGTCATCGATCCGATCGGGCAGCCCATGGGCGGCGCCGAGGTCACGGTGACCGCGCTGGACAGCCACCGCGTCGTGACGCGCGGCACCACCGACCCGTACGGCCTGTTCATGGTGACGCTGCCGCCGGGCTCCTACAGCGTCATGATCGCGGCCGAGGGCCTGTCCCCCGCCCGCGAGAGGGTGGACATAGCCGCCGGTGTGGCCCTGCCCCCGACGCACGTCGCGCTCCAGCCCGCGCGTCAGCTGGAGCTTCCGCCGCCCGGCACCTGGCTGTTCGATCCGCCTCACACCGCGATCCGGTTCATCGCCAAGCACGTGGGCATGGCGCACGTCCACGGCCGTTTCACCCGCTTCGACGGCGGCATCCGCGTCGCGCAGAACATGGCCGACTCGCAGGTGTCGGTGCGCATCGACGCCGCCAGCATCACCACCGGGAACAGGACCCGTGACAACCACCTGCGTTCCGCGGACTTCCTCGACGTCGACCGGTACCCGTTCATCGACTTCGTCAGCGACCGGTTCGTCTACCGCGGCGGCTCCAAGTGGACGCTGCACGGCACGCTGACCATGCACGGCACCAGCCGTTCCATCGGCCTGGACACGACGTACCTGGGCACGGTGAACGGCGGCTACGAGCAGGAACTCCGCTGTGCCGCGCTGGCGAAGGCGGAACTGCACCGCGAGGACTTCACCCTCAACTGGCGCTCGATGCTGGCCCGCGGCATCGCCGTCGTCGGGACGACCGTCCAACTGGAGCTGGACGTGCAGGCGATGTACCGCACGCCCGGCACACCCACGCCGCCGGAGTAGGCGAAGCGGTACGGCGGCCCCGGCGCCGGCGCGTCCATACTCGGGCGCCCCGGCGCCGGGGCTTCCTGCGGGAGAGGTCAGCCGCCCGCCCGCAGGGCGCTGAGCAGCATCGGCAGTGAGGCGTGCAGTTCGCGCTGCCAGTACGCCCAGCTGTGGGTGCCGGGTCCGTAGAAGTGCGTGGTCAGATTCTTCGCGCCCACCCGTTCGAGCTCGGCGGCGAGGGCGTGGTTCTGCCGGTCGAAGTCGGTTTCGACCGCGCTGGTGGCGCCTGCCGGGTCCAGGGGCCCGGCGGTGCCGTCGCCGCACGACAGGTACACGGGGATCGACCTGAGCCGCTTCGCCAGGTGGAACGGGTCGTGGGCCTGCCAGATGCGGCGCTGTGCGACCGGGTCGCCCCAGACGCGCAGCGGGTCGTTGCCCTGGCCGGCGAAGTAGCCCAGGATGCGGTCGGCCGACTGGTCGTCCAGCAGCGGGTGCACCGAGCCGGAGTACGCGGCGGTCGCCCTGAACATCCCGGGATGCCGGGCGGCGTACAGCAGGGCGCCCTGGCCTCCCATCGACAGTCCGGCCACGACGCGGCGGCTGCCGGCGCCCCAGTCGTGCTCCAGGAGCCGCCGCAGCTCCACGGTGTGGAAGGTCTCCCACGCGGGGTCGCCGCCCTGGCCGTGGTTCCACCAGTCGCTGTACCAGCCGTTCCAGCCGGCCTCGGGCATCACCACGAGCACGTTGCGCAGGCTGTCGGTCCCTGCGACGTCGGTCATGGCGGTCCACGACGTGTAGTCCCCGCAGCAGCCGTGCAGCAGCCACAGGGTCGGCCAGTGACGGCTCCGGTCGTACGGGTTCCAGCCGTCGGGTGTGAGCAGGCGGACCTTGACCGTGCGGCCGCCGAGGGCGGACGAGCGGACCGACAGGTCGACCTGCCGGTCCGCGACCTGCGTGACCGCGACGACCTCGGCGCCCCGCGATGTCGGGGAGGGGCCCCGCGAGGCCGGGGGAAGGGGACTTCCGGTGTCCCCGGTGACGACGGTGGAGGGCGGCGGCGCCGCGGGCCCGGCGGCGAGCGCCGGTGCGGTCGGCGGAAGGGTGAGGAGCAGGGCGGTGAGGGTGAGCAGGACGCGGGTTCGAAGGGTCGGGACGGCGGTCGTGGTCGCGAGCACGGCGGCTCCCTGGGTCTCGGGGCTGCGTGGACGGTTCGGCCGGGTCGGTCAGTTCCTGCCGGGGAGGATCAGCACCGCGTCACCGACGGGGCGTTCGCCGGCGGCGTCGGAAGGGTGGTTGAGCACGTTCCGGTCGACGACCATGGTGGTCGAGCCGCCGCCGTCGAGGTTGATCGCGTCGCGCAGTCCGAGTGCCCGGGCGACCCCGGCGCTCTCGGTGATGCTGAGTCCGAGTGCGCCGGTGCTGCGTCCGTCGGCGGTGACGAGCACGGTGCGGCCGGCGGCGTCCACTCCGGCGAGGGTGCGCGGGTTGCGCTTGTGCACCCAGCCGTAGTACCAGCTCGGGTCGCCCGGGTGCACCATGCCGTCGGTGGCCGGGGTGACGTGCAGCCGCCCGTCGCGGACCAGTTCGGGGCCGCCGTTGAGGACGCCGGTCGTGGGCGCGGGCGGGACGGGGTGCCCGCGCCCGTCCAGCAGTGTCGTTCTGATGTCCAGACGCCGGCCGGGCTGGGCCAGGCGGGTCAACTCGCCGACGCGCCGCCCGATCGCCTGCACGGAGCTGCCGCCTGCCGGAAGCGGTCCGCCGCGCGGCGAGCGCAGCTGGGCGACGCGGCCGTGTGCGTCCAGCACGGCTTCGGCTCCCGGGCCCTGCGGTGTCCGGTGGCCGAAGTCGGGTGTGAAGGCGACGAGTTCGTCGGGCTTGGTGCAGGTGACGTCGTGCAGGGGCAGCGAAGTCGGGATGTCGTGCTCGCCGCCGCAGTTCCTGATCAGGCCGGGTACGCGGTTGACGCCGTTGAGGTTCAGGGAGCCGTCCCGGCCGAGGAGCCGGCCCTGCCAGGTGAACCGGGCGACCTCCGTCTGCCGGCCGTTGCCGTGCAGCACCAGGCCGGGGCGCCCGTTGACCGGTTCGCTCAGCAGCTCTCCGTCGTAGACGCCGACGCCGGCCGGGTCCCCGGGGGCGCCCGCCCGGGGGTCGAGGACGAAGAATCCGCCGTTAACCGCCGCGGTGGCACCGGCCGCGTTCGACAGCTCGCTGGTCGTCTCACGGTTCTCCAGGTCGGGGCCGTACGAGGCCTGCAGACTCCCGCGGAACCGGCGTGGGTCGACGGTGAGCACGTCGACGCGCCACGGGCCCCGGTCGGCCAAGTCACCGTCCCAGCCGGTGTAGACGGCGGAGCCCGCGTACCCGGCTGCCGTCAGCCGCGCACGTTCGGATGTCGCGGCGGACTGCGAGCCGAACGATCCGACCCGGACCCGCCACCCGAGTGTGCCTCCGGCGTAGTCCGCCGTCCTCGGCGTCTCGACGTGCTCGACCCGGGCGTGGAAGCCGTCCCGCTCCAGGCGGGCGGCCAGTGCGTCGGCGCTCGCCATGTCCTTCAGCGCGGTCGGCGGCGCGTCCGGGTCCGGTGAGGTGTCACCGCCGGGAATGGACACCTCGACCGTCCAGCGGAGAGCGGGGTCGTCGGCGCCGCGGACGATGCGCGTCAGGGTGACGCCGGGCTGCAGGGTTGTGGTGGTGCGGGTCTCGGTCAGGTCGGAGGGGCCCAGCGGCAGGGCGTGCGACGGGACGGCGTGCCGGCCCGGTGGCAGGTGCGGGGACGCCTGCGCCGGCATCGCGCCCACCGTGGCGAGCACGCCGAGGACGGCAGCCGCAGCGCACAGTCTCTTCTTCATCTGCACCACCTGGAAGGATCGGAACGTTCCCGGGGCCGCCGTGCGGACAAGGGTCCCCCTTCCACGCCACAGCGCCCCGGTGTGGGCATCGGCCGGCGGGACCGCGCCGAGGGCTTCTTGCGACGACGGGCGCCACAACGAGCGCCAGAGAGGGACATGACAAGGCCTGACCGGTGGGCAGCCCGCGTCAGCCACGCATACGCGTCGGCCGTACTCGCTGCTGCCGGCGGATCGAGGAACGGATGCGCATCCGTCATTTCCCCACCTCGCGCTGACACGACTGCAGACAGTTGTTCACCGCACGCTGCATCACTATCGGCTTGATCCACCCCCGTCAAGATCCTTGGACGGGCCACTCGGCCATGCGTCCGCGTACGGCTCGTGGCCGACGGGTGCCCGCCCGCACGCCGCGATGCACGTGTACGCCCTCGTCGGAGCCAGGTCGGAGGAAGTCGGGGCGGCCATCTGTTCCGCCCGACGCGTGCTCGCAGTCGGAGCCGGGAGCCCGCCGGCGCTACGATTGCCTCGTGGTCGAACTAGCCGAACTCATAAGGGACTTGCGTCAGGAGCTGACCGAGGCGCTGACGGGCGGCCCGTCCGGGCCCCTGCGGTTCGAGCTCGGACCGGTCGAGATCGAGGCCACCGTCGCCGTGGGGCGCAAGGGCGGGGCGGGCGGCAAGGTGCGGTTCTGGGTCGTCGAGGCGAACGCCGACGGGCAGGTCGAGGCGTCGCGGACCCATCGGATCACCCTCACCCTGCAGCCCAAGCTGGTGGCGCCGGACGGAGCGCACCGCACTGTGCTCGTCACGGGGGACGAGGCCGACGGGGAACGTTGACCTGCCACGGACGCGGAGGCGCCTGTTTCAGCTCCTCAGTTCACTGACGTGTACCCGGCTGTGGCCGTACGCTGGTCGGCACTGGCAGTGGTGACACGATGACGGCCGGTGGCGGGGCGCTCCTCCCGGACAGCGGCGGAGTGCGACACCGGCCCGGCCTCGCACGGGCTGGACGGGGAGCAGGGGAGGTCACGGGGGTGGAAGTGCGCAGCCCTGCGCGGGTTCGCAACGAGTTGGTGGCCGGCGTCGTCGACGTACTGCAGGAGTCGTCCACGATGCGGCACGCCACCAGTGCCGACCTCCTGGTGACCATGCTCGGCCAGGAACTTGGTGCCCCGGTGCAGCCCTTCCGGACAGAGGCACTGCGGCCCTGGCTGCTGCACCTCGTCGAGACGTGCGTGCAGGTACCCGACGGACTGGCCTGCCTGGCACGTTGCCTGGAGTACGTGGAGCAGAGGTCGGTCGCCGTGACGGCGCTGTGGCGTCTGGTGGACGAGTGGGAGGCGGTCGACTTCTTCGAGGGAGCCGATCTGCACCCGCTGCGTCCTGTCCTCATGGAACTGCGCTCGTCGTCGGCGCTGGCGGCCATGGCCCGCCGGGCCAGCCGGTCGAGGACTCAGGAGCTGCCCCCCTGGTGCGACACGGGCTGGGCCGTGTTCCTGCGCCTGGCCGGGGACAACTCCGCGGCGAAGGAACTGTCGGCCGGGATGGCGTTCCTGTCCCTGGCCGCCGACCAGTTCATCGAGGACGGGCAGGTGGAGGCGGCCGAGCGGCTGCGCCGGTGGAACAGGTCCCAGGCCCGGGTCTGGGGCCTGGAGGACAAGCTGACGGAGTGGCAGCGCAGCAGCGTCATGGAGCCGGCGGTTTCCCTGATGCCCGCCTACCTGATGATCCAGTTCGAGCCCGACGGCGTGGACCCCGACCGGTACTACCTGTCCCACTGGCGCCAGTCCGATTCCGAGGGCTGGCACCCGGTCCCCGGGGAGACGCTGCATCTGCACCGCGACCAGTTGCCGTCGGAGGTCGAGTCGCTCATCGAGCAGACCGAGGAACGCTGGTCGGATCTGCGGCAACCGGTGGTACTGGAGTTCATCCTGCCGTGGGAATTACTGGGCGAGCCGGTCGAGTGGTGGCACAAGGAGTCCGACTCGCCCTCGCCGACCCCCTTGGTGATGGACTACACGGTGCTCGTGCGCAGTTTCGAGCGTCTGCGGAAAGCCGCCTGGCACCGCCCGTGGCACAACAAGTGGCGGCAGTTCAAGGAGAGGCCGGCGGACACCCACTCGTACTGGAACCGTCCCGGCCGCTCCCACTTCCACCTGGAGCGGGAGCTGAAGGAGGACGAGCAAGCCGTCTGTCTGGTGCTGAGCGAGCCGCCGGGCGCGGACTCCCCCACCGGGCGTCAGGAGTACCTCGCCGGACTGCGGGCCGGGGTACCCGCCATGATCTGGCACCGCGGCGACTGCGCCGATCCGGCCTTCAAGGAAGCGGTGGCCGACATCGTCCAGGACCGGGGACTCGGCGGGCTGCTGGAACGGGCCGGAAGATGGCGCAAGGAAGCACTGGCCATGGGTCCGGAGGGGTGGGACAACCACGTGGGGCGGCATCTCGCGATCCTGCTCGACGACCCGGAGCGCAGGCCCAGCCCCCCGGGACCCCGCCATGCGCCGGTGCAGCCGTGACCGCGCACGGCCGGGTCGCGGACGCACGGACCGTCCGCCTGCCGCGCCCGGGGGTGCCCGACGTGAACCAGCACGCTCCGGCCGGCCGGCCTTGCTCCCCCGCCGACTTCCCTACATCGCACACGCTTTCGCATGCACCCGGTGACGACCCTCGTGCGCACTTGCTCCGAGCGGGGAGGCGCTGCAAAGGTTTGTGCGTGGCTGTCACGCATGCCGGGAGTCTGCGCGACTCCACGACACTCTCATCGTCACTTCGACGCCTTGAGAGGTCCCATGCACGATGACGACGGGCGGCGACCGGCGCAGACGGCTCGGACACGTCGTGAAGCCGCCCATGTCCTGAGCCGGCTCGGGCGGCCGGACGGGCCGGAATCGCCCGAAGCGGTGCTCGTCGTCGACGCCCACCCGACGATGCGGGTGTGGGACCGGGCGGTCGAGGGCGATCTGGTCGACGAGCTGGAGCGGGCGGGTGACTTCTCGCGGGTGCGGCTGGTGCGCCTGCTCGGCACCGACGAGACGGCTCCGGCGCGGGTGCGCTCCGAGCAGCCGCTCGGCCCGCCGTCCGCGGACGCCCGCCGGGTGGTGCTGGTGCTCACCGACGGTCTGGCGGCGGGTTGGCGGCTCGGCGCGGTGCAGCCGTTACTGCGTGACTGGGGGCAAAGGGGCCCGGTCGCCGTGGTGCACCTGCTGCCGCCCCACCTGTGGTTCCGCACGGGTCTGAACGTGAGCCGCGTCCGTATCCGTGCGCCGCGGACGTGGGCGGCCAACTGTGCGTGGGACTGGGAGGAGCGCGAGGTCCCGGCAGGGCCGGGGGACGTTGAGGAGCCGGACGCCGAGGCGGCCGCCTCCGTCGTCGTGCCCGTGCTGGCCCTGACCGACCGGTGGGCCGCCGCGCTGACCCGTCTGGTGGTCGGGCCCGTACCAGAATGGCTGGATCTGTCCGCCGTTCAGGCCCGCGCGTGGAAGAGCCGGCCCGACGCGGCACGAGCCCTGCCGTGGGCGGAGGAGCTGCCCGACCCCCACAGCACCGTACCGGCCGCGGTGCGGGTCTCCGACTTCAGGGCCGCGGCCAGCCCGACGGCGTTCACGCTCGCCACCAGGCTGGCCGCGGCGCCGCTGAGCCTTCCCGTCATCCGAAGAATCGTCCTGACCACCCCGGGCGCGGGCCCGGTCCACGTCTCCGAACTGCTGATGAGCGGCCTGGTCCGGCCCACGACCGCGCAGGGAGAGGGACCGGCGGACGTGGCGTTCACCTTCGCCCCCGACGTCCGCGAGGAGCTGCTGGCCCAAGGGCGCCGCAGCGTCACCGCGAGGGTTCTGCACGACGTGCGGGTCCTGATGGCCGAGGACGACCAGGCCCGCTCCCTGCTGCCCCCGCCCGGCGAACCCCTGGAAACCCTGGCGATGCCGCGGGTCGACCGCCGCAACATCGCCTTCCTCCGCGTGGAGCTGACCGCTCTGCGGGCCTTGTCGGGGCGCTACCACCAGCGTGCCGCGATGTTGGCGAAGGTGCTGAGCTGGCACGATCGGCGATACGCAGTGAGCCTGGAGAAACCACCACGCAATTCGGCGGCACACGTGGCGTCCGGTTCGGCCCCGGCGGCCGTCGAACACGGTGCTGCGACTGGACCCCGTAACGCTTCCGAAGGAGCCTCGCAGATGTCGACACCACCCCAGCGGACAGTGGAGGGGGACCGCACGACACAGCCGCGCGTCTGGGGGAATCTGCCACCCCGCAATCCGAACTTCACCGGCCGCACCGCTTTGCTGGAGCTGCTCGCCCAGCGCCTCGGGGAGGGCACGACCACGGTGCTCCCGGAAGCGATCCACGGCATGGGCGGCGTCGGGAAGACCCAGCTCGCGATCGAGTACGCCTACCGGCACCAGTCCGACTACGACATCGTCTGGTGGATCCCCTCGGAGCGGCCGGGGCAGATCGGGCAGGCGCTGGTCGAACTGGCCCAGCGGCTGGGTCTGGTGACCACCACCGAGGCCAACATCGCCGGTCCCGCCGTCCGGGAGGCACTGCGCGAAGGCCGTCCGTACTCCAGGTGGCTGCTGATCTTCGACAACGCCGACAACCCGGAGCAGGTTCGCCACTACTTCCCCCAGGGAGGCAACGGCACCATTCTCGTCACCTCCCGCAACCGCCGCTGGGGGCAGGTGGGCGGATCCCTCGAGGTGGACGTGTTCACCCGCGAGGAGAGCAAGGAACTGCTGCGTCGCTCCGGACCGCCGCTGAGCGACGAGGAGGCCGACGCGCTCGCCGACGCGCTGGGCGACCTGCCGCTGGCCCTGGAGCAGGCCGCGGCGTGGCGGGCGGAGACCGGGATGCCCGCTTCGGAGTACCTGCGGCTGTTCGAGAGCAAGCGCATGGAGCTGCTGGAGGTGGCCCCGCCGCCGGACTACCAGCTCCCCGTCGCCGCGGCCTGGAACGTCTCCCTGGACCATCTGGAGACCCGCAGTCCGGCCGCGCTGCGGCTGCTGCAGCTGTGCTCCTACTTCGCCCCGGATCCGATCTCCCGGTCCATCTTCTCCGGTCTCGGCAACAGCAGCATCTTCCCCGAGCTGGACGCGGCGCTGAACGACCCGATCCGGTTGGCCCGCGCGATAAGGGAGGTGAACCGCTACTCGCTCGCCCGCATCGACCACCGTACGAACTCCATCGAGATGCACCGGCTGGTGCAGCTCGTGCTGAACAACCGGATGTCTTCCGAGGAACAGGTGCGTATGCGTCACGGCGCCCACACCCTGCTGGCCGCAGCCGATCCCAAGACGCCGTCCGACCCGGCCAGCTGGACCCGGTACGCGGAGCTGTACAGCCACGTCATCGCCTCCGACGCCATCACCTCGGACCAGCCCTGGGTGCGGCAGCTGGTGAGGAACGTCGCCCATTACCTCTACTGGTGGGGCGACCACGACGTGTCGCTCGACTTCTCCGAGCGGGCCTGGGAGTCCTGGCTGGGCATCTTCGGCGAGGAGGACCAGCAGACACTGCTGATGGGGCAGTGGCTTTGCTTCATGTACTGGGTGGTCGGCCGGTTCGACGACGCGGCCCGGCTGGTGAGCCACCTCAGAGAGGTCTACGAGCGCACGGCACCCGCCGGGCAGGAGGACACCCGCGAGGACGCGCTCGACGCCCTCCAGCTGGAAGCCGCCGTACGCCGGGTGGAGGGCAGGTTCGCCACCGGCGCCGAGCTGGACAGGATCGCCTACGAACGGGCGCACCGGGCCTTCGGCGAGGACGACCCGACCACGCTCAACATCGCCCACAACCTGGGCGTGAGCCTGCGCCTGGTCGGCGACTTCCAGCAGGCGCTCGAACTCGACCGCCGCACACTCGGCCTGAAGCTGCGCCTGTTCGGCCGGGAGGACCGGCGGACGCTCCACAGTGAGAACAACGTCGCCATCGACGTCCGGGAGACCGGGGACTACATCGGTGCGCGCGCCCTGCAGGAATCGGTGCTGAGCGCCTACCGCGACGTGTTCGGCCGGGGCAACCCGGCGACGATCGAGGCGATGCGCCAGCTCAGTGAGGCCTGCCGCAAGGAGGGCGATCACGTGCGCGCGCTGGAGCTGGCCACCGAGGCACACGCCCAGTTCACCCGCCGCTACGGCGAGACCCACCCCCAGTCGCTGGCGGCCGCGCTGACGCTGTCCGTCGCGCTGCGCCAGAACGGCGACCTCGAGGCGGCCCGGAACCGGGGCGTCAAGGTGAGCGAGGGGTACCGGAAGATCTACGACCCGCACCACCCGCACGTCCTGTCCGCGGACGTGGACCTCGCCGTCACCCTGCGTCTGCTCGGACAGGCCGACGAGGCGCGCCGTCTCGACGAGGCGGCACTCGGCTCGCTCACCGACCGGCTCGGTGCGGGACACCCCCTCGCGCTCGTCTGTGCCATCAACCTGGGCAGCGACCTGGCCGCGCTCGGGCAGCACGAGGAGGCGCGGCGGCGGAGCGAGGACTCCCTGGCCCTGTGCCGGGTGACCTTCGGTGAGGACCATCCGACCACGCTGGCGTGTGCCGGCAATCTGTCGATGGACCTCGTCTCCCTCGGTGCCCGGGCACAGGGCACCGCGCTGCGGGAGGACACCCTGGAACGCATGGAGCGGGTGCTCGACGCACCGCGTCTGCGGGCGGAGTCGGGCACACGCCACGCGGCCACGGTGCAGTTCAGGGACGGTCAGCGGGCCAACTGCGACATCGACCCGCTGCCCCTGTGAGCCGGCGCGGCCGGGTGGTCGCCGCCGCCCGGCCGTCCGGTCTGCCGGGTGGAGCAGGCTCCCGGCCGGGGAAACGGACGGCGGCCCGCTAACCGCTCTGCGTGGCGCCGCGTCCCAGCCAGTCCGACAGACGGACGGGGTCCGCGCGCGTGCCCGTCGCCGCCTCGAGGGCGTCCTGCACGGCCCGGGCCCGTTCCGGATGCCACAGCAGCAGCCGGGACGCGGCCGTGTGGGCGGGGTCGTCCGCCAGGGCCCGTCCCAGCCCCGGCCAGCCGGCCGCGGAGGCCTGCTTCCGGGCCAGCCGGCCGGCGAACGCGGCACGGGCCGCGGCATGGTCGTCGCAGACGAGCAGCACGTCGGCCTCGTGGGCGCCGTCGACGCCGCCGGCGTCGCCGTCGAAGGGGGCTGCCGTGTGCCGCCAGGTGCCACCGGGATCGCTGAGGCGGTACCTGGCGAGGACGGCCGCCGTGTCCAGGGAGCGTGCCTCGGGGTCTGGGGCCGTCGAGGGCTCGGCGGCAAGGGAGGCCGGCGGCCGGGGGTCGCCACGCCGCCAGGCACGCACCGCCTCCTCGACGGCGGCGGCCGGCGGCCGCAGGTGGTGCGCCCGCCAGCGCGCCCGGTGGTCCTGGGCGGCGTCGAGGGCCCGTCGCAGCGGCGTCTGAGGCACGTCGTCGCCCATCCACTCCGCGCACCGGGCGTGCAGGCACTCCACGACACGGCGGCCCAGCGGGGTCAGCCGCTCGTGCCCCCGGACCTGTTCGAGTGTGGACCACACCTGGGCGCGCCACAGCGCGAACTCGAAGTGGGCCAGCGGGGCGTACGCCGGGGCGGCGGCGTGCCGGTGGGCGCGCCAGAACCGGGTGACCCCGAAGAAGGCGTAGATGCCCTGGAGCAGCCCGCCGAGCGGTCGGGGATCGTCGCGCCAGGGGGCGTACAACAGGTCCTCCGGGGCCGGGGGATGCGGTGCGGGGGAGGTCAGCGGCTGCAGATGCATCAGACCGCCCAGCTTGGTGTGCTGGAACTCGTGCACCAGGGTGGCCGCGAGCTGGGCGGCGTCGTCGGGCCGGGAGGCGGTGACGGCGCCGAACGCGTCACCGGCGGTGCTGCTGTGCGGCCGGAACCTTTCCCTCGTCGGGGTGGGAGCGAGCGACATCAGCCCCCGGTGCATGGCCTCGGCGCCTTCCGGATCGTCGCGCCGCAGCACCTGCCAGGCGTCGGCGAGGAGTGACTCCCACGACGCCGCCTCCGCCTCCGCCATCGGGCGCGGTTCACTCGGGTGGGGGAAGGTCCGGTAGGGATCCAGCTCCTCCAGCACCAGAGGCTTCGCCGCTTCGCGCGACCCCAGGGCCACCCGGCGCAGTGGGAGCCAGCCCGGGCCGCGCCGGGCCAGGTCGGGACCGGCCTCCACCTCGCCGTGCGTGCCGGTGATGCGCAGGCGCCCGTCGGTCCCGGTAACACGCGCGGTGGTCCACGGGTCCGCGGCCGGCAGGACCGCGCAGCCCAGGGTCGGCAGCGGAACGAACCCGCGGCGGACGGGGACGGTGATCGCGAAGTCCAGTCCGGCCCGCGCCGCCGCGGCGGCGGCCAGTGCCGCGAGGTGGCCGCAGACCACCCACTGCGGAGCGTCCTCGTAGGCCCGGCCCCTGGCACGGCGCACCGCGAGAGACACCCACATGCCGGTGTTCGGGGACATCAGGACGTCTTCGAAGGCCTCGGGCGCCCGTCGCTGGGCGCGCGTCAGCAGGGCCCACGCCTCGCCGTACCGGACGGGGCCGCCGCCGCGTGAGGGGTCCTCGCTCCGGAGCTCGTCGTCCAGCGCCCGCAGCAGCAGGAGGCGGCGGCTGCGCTCCGCGTTCAGCAGCTGCTCCACCACCGCGCTGTCGCCGTCGCCGCGCGCGAGGGCCAGGACGTCGGCGGAAGAGAGCCCGTGGAAGGGCAGGCGATCCCCCCGTGTGGTGGCTCTAGCGGCCACGGATCCCCCACTGCACCGTTTCCGGTCACCTCGTCTGGTCAGTCGAAGCGGGACGGGTTGTACGACAGCGTGATGGCCTGCGGGCCGTCGATGTGGTGCAGCAACTGCTCCAGCGACTCGGTGAAGGCCGTACCGTCCATGGAGCGCAGTGCTTCCAGAGGGATTCCCGAGAGATCGACGAGATCGGACTCGACGGCAGGCATCGTCTGCTCCATGTCTGCCAAGTCCCCTCCTGTACCCACGAAATCACCGCTGCCGGTGCCTCAACCATGATGACCCAGCGCGGCACAAGTCGAAACCCCGTATCCGTGCCGCGCCGCGAGATCAAGTCACGTATGCCGCCGGGCCAGTCGGGACGCCGCCTCGTCCACGCGGTCCGTCTCCGGCGAAGGCCCCTCCAGCAGGCGCACCGCTTCCAGCAGTTGGTCGAGTGTGCCCGGGTAGCGCAGGCAGGTACGCACGATCCCGTAGAGGTCCATGCGCAGTCGCGGGTCCCGGGGAGCGTTGGCCGCGACCCGGTCGCTGATGCTGTCGAGGACGAGCCCCATGCCGCTTCCGCCGCGCAGCGCCGGCAGAGCGGTCAGCGCGTCGACCAGCGGGGCCAGTTCACGCAGCGGCACGTCCGGGGGCAGCCCGGCCAGGACGGGGACCGGGAGAGGACCCTGCGTACCGCCTGCGGGGGCGAGTGCGGAGCGCGACGGCAGGCCGGCGTGTTCCTGGAATCGCTCCAGTTCGGCTGGGCCGAGCGCGTCGTACCACCGCTCCACCCGGCCGGATGCGAGCCTGCCCAGGCCCTCGGCGCGGTGGTGGGCCCGCACCACACCGATCACCGCCCCACCGCACCACACGGCAGCTCCGGACATGCCCTCCCACGGGGAGCGATCCGGCTCCACGTCGCCGGGCGGCGAGGCAACGACCAGTTCCAGTGTGCCCTCGCGCCGGTTGGACAGCACGGAGACGGTGCCCGAGACATGGCAGGAGTCCCGGTACTGGCTGGGAGAACCGTCGTCGAAACGTCGGTCGCGGTCCTCACGCAGTTTGAAGCGAGGAAAGCCCATGGCGGTGAAGGGCAGCAGCACGTCGCCCTCGGGCACCGCGGCGTAGGGCGGCGGGTCGGCGGCCGGTAGTGCCCCGGGCGGCGCACCCGCGAACTGCAGGAGAGCGACGTCGGCGGCCTCGGACCGCACCATGACGTGGGCCTCGGCGCTCCACTCCCCCGGCAGGTCCGCCTCGAAGCGCACCCTGACCGCGGCCACCGGCTCCTGCACGACGTGCGCTGCCGTCAACACACCGCACGGGCCCACCCGGTACCCGGAGCCGCGCCGGCCGGGCAGCCGGCCGGGACGCTCCACCAGCACCTCGGCGACTCGCGCAGCCTGGAGTCCCAGCTCCCCCGTATTCGCCACGCGCCTCCCCTACCCGTCGGCCGTGATGGGTACGCGCCACGTCGGGCGACCTGCTCGCCACCGAGGGCGTGCGCCGAACCGTGCAACAGTTTTGAACGCGTTCAACTCTTTGGTCTAAGCTCCCTTCCAGACGACAGAGGGGTGGCCGATGAAGATCGTGATTCCCGGTGGGACCGGACAGGTCGGCGCAGTGCTGAAGCGCGCACTCGGCAGCGCCGGCCACGAGGTCGTGATTCTCACCAGACGACCCCGGCGCGAGGGTGAGATTCCGTGGGACGGCAAGACCCTGGGCCCGTGGACGGCGGCGGTCGACGGCAGCGATGCCGTGATCAATCTGGCCGGGCGCGGCGTGAGTTGCCGGTACACGGCGGCCAATCTGCAGGACATGATGGACTCCCGGGTCGACTCCACCCGGGTCGTAGGTACCGCGATCGCGGGCGCCGCCCGACCGCCCAGGGTGTGGCTGCAGATGAGCACCGCCACGGTGTACGCGCACCGCTTCGACGCCCCCAACGACGAGGTCAGCGGTGTGATCGGCGGCACCGAAACGAACGTGCCGGACTACTGGGCCTACAGCGTCGAGATCGCCAAGGCCTGGGAGCAGGCTCAGCAGCAGACCGAAACGCCTGCCACCCGCAAGGTCGCCCTGCGCTCGGCCATGGTGATGAGCCCGGACCCCGGCGGCGTGTTCGCCGTCCTGCTGGGACTGGCCCGCCTGGGTCTCGGCGGGCCGGTCGCCGGCGGAGCGCAGTACGTGTCGTGGATCCACGAACACGACTTCGTGCGCGCGGTGGAGTTCCTGATGGAGCGGGAGGACATCACCGGGCCGGTGAACCTGGCGGCCCCCGAACCCCTGCCACAGCGCGCGTTCATGCGCGCACTGCGCTCCGCGTGGGGTGTGCCGGTGGGTCTCCCGGCGACCAAGTGGATGGCCGAGGTCGGCGCGTTCGCTCTGCGTTCCGACACCGAACTGCTGCTGAAGAGCCGCTTCGTCGTCCCGGGCCGGCTGACCCAGGCTGACTTCGACTTCCAGTACCCCCAGTGGCCGCGGGCCGCCGTCGAGTTGGTGCGCCGAGTACGCAACACCGGATCCGCGGCGGTTCACCGGCACGCCGGTGAACCTTCCGGCCCGCCGGCCGATCCGGCAGCACCGTCGGGCAGTGGCCGGCCTCAGTCGGCCCCGGCCCCGCAGATCGCCTCAGCCGTCGGTAGCCTGCCGGGCCCTGTCCGCAAGGAGCGTGGTGGGGAGAACGGCTGCGGCAGGCTGACGCCCCCGGCACGGATCAAGCGCCCACCGCTGAGCCGCTGATCCCCACGCGCAACGACGTGGCATCCGGCTCTGCCGAGCGCTGATGGACGGCACCGGCGACCGCCGTCCACCTCCCGGCTCCCCGAAGCCGGCGAATGCTCCGGTCAAAGTCCCCTCCTCACCACGCCCTGCGGTTCGCCGTTCACCGTTACGGCCGGATCGGCCTCCACCACCCGCACGGACATGTCGATCGGTGCGGGGCGGGCGTTGGCTGATTCAGCCGCCGAGACATGGCGGACGATCCGACCCGGACCCGCCAGCCGAGGGCCCCCGGCGTAGTCCGCCGTCCTCGGCGTCGACACCTTCTCCACCCGGGCGGCGAACCCATCCCACTTCAGGCGGGCGGCCAGTTCACCGGCGCTCGCCTCGTCCTTCAGCGCGGTCGGCGGCGCGTCCGGGTCCGGCGAGGTGTCACCGCCGGGGATCGACACCTCGACCGTCCAGCACAGAGCGGGGTCCTCGGCACCGCGCACGATGCGGGTCAGGGTGACGCCGGGTTGCGGAGTCCGGTGGTGCGGGTCTCGACCAGGCCGGAGGGGCCCAGCGGCAGGGCCAGGCCCGAGCGCTGCGCCCGCGACGGCGCGGACGGGCCGACGTCGGCAAACTCCTGCCTGGGGGCGCCACCTTGTAGCCCCCTGTACATCGGTTCGAGTGGCTACCATCGGCGCGGTCGGTAGTGGATGTGGCCCGGGGGAAGGAAGCGGGACGGTGGCGTGGGATGAGTGGGAGCAGCTCAAGACCGAGGCGCTGGAGCACCGACAGGGCGACACCCGGATGCAGCTCAACCAGTATCCGGCCGGTGAGGGGCCGACCGGAGCGCCCCCGTTGCCCAGCCAGACGGGTGACCTGAAGATCACGCAGCAGGACCTGGCCAAGATCGGCAGTCACGCCCACACCCTCCACAACCAGTTGCCCTGCTGCGCACGGGCGACTACGACGACGACTGTGTACCGCTCCCCCGCTCTGTCCGCAGTGACCGTCCTTCTCGGCGCCCTCGCCCTCACGGCCTGCTCCGGTGGGGACGGTGGTGGTGAGGAGCGGGCGTACGACGTTCCGGGTGTTCTGTGCGGGATACCGCTCGACCCCGGGTTCGTGGAGCCCTTCCTGCCCGGTGGCAAGACCCTGAGCACGAAGGAGTCGGCACCGAGCGGCGGGGCGAAGCGGTGCGACGTGCTTGTCGACGGCGACCTCGCTCTGCGCCTGACCCGTACCTGGTGGGCTCGCGGGGAGTCCGCCTCGTCGGTGGCGACCGGCTACTCGGGGATGGAGGGCGCCAAGGTCTCCGCCGATGCCCGCTTCGTCCACTCGGGCACCGGAGCAGTCGGCAAAACATCCTCCTGCGCATCCGACGACCACCCGCGGCAGAACCTCTACGCAGTGATCCAGGTACTGGCGCCCGACCGGGAGGATCCGGCCGCCATGCAGAAACTGATCACCGCGTTCACCGAAGCGGTCGAGGAATCCAAGGACTGCGGCTGACCGAGCGCGTGCCCCCGGCGCACCGTCGACCGGGCACCTGACGGTGAAACCCGTGTTGTCGCGGCGGCTGAGCCGGTTACCGTCGGCGGTCGTTGAGGTAAGAGGTGACCGTGCCATCGGATTCGGTGGTGCCGATGACCGCGTCCGGCCGGACCGGCGTGACGGCGTGCGGGATTCCTGCCGGGATGCCGCTGGGCACGGTCGGGCGCATGGCTTCCCCCTGGGTGGCGGTCGATCGCGAGTGGGCCCGGTGCGGCGCGCCCGCCGGGCCCCATTTCCTCGTCCGTCCGCTGCCTCAGCGCTCGACGGCCATCCGGACGAAGCTGCCCCATGCCCTGGGGCGAACGCGATTCTGGCCGCTGTGGGTTGCTTGGAGTCCCGGACGAGGACTGCTTCGGAGGCCGCAGCGACCTCAACGCACTCCCCGCCCTCGCCGCTGCTGTAGCTGCTCTTGAACCACGCTGACTCCGGAACGGTCAGCTCGCTCACTCGGTGGGTCATCTCTCTCCCAGGAGTCCCTCGGCGAAGGCCAGCGACTCACATCGGGTTCCTCCTGCCAGGCCGGGAGTGACCATCTGCTGTCAGCGAATTTGCCTGGCCGGGCGGTGATCCCGGTGCTTGTGTGTCGGCATGGAGATCCTGGTTCTGGGCGGAACGGCATGGGTGGGTCGGGAGCTGTCGCGGCAGGCGGTCGAACGCGGCCATCGGGTGACCTGCCTCGCGCGCGGCGAGAGCGGAGAGGTCGCGGACGGAGCGACACTGGTCGCCGCCGACCGGCGCGATCCGTCGGCGTACGAGCCCCTGCTCGACCGCGTGTGGGACGCGGTCGTCGAGGTGTCATGGCAGCCGGGCTTCGTCCGTGGAGCACTCGATGTGCTGAGCGGCAAGGCCGGGCACTGGGTGTACGTCTCGTCCGGCAACGTCTACGCCTCCCACGCTACGCCTGGGGCGGACGAGTCCGCGGCCCTGCTC
Source organism: Streptomyces sp. NPDC003697 (assembly GCF_053587115.1). Classification (NCBI taxonomy): domain Bacteria; kingdom Bacillati; phylum Actinomycetota; class Actinomycetes; order Kitasatosporales; family Streptomycetaceae; genus Streptomyces; species Streptomyces sp. NPDC003697. The sequence continues at coordinate 152,429 of NZ_JBSFNN010000002.1, read as the reverse complement.
GCCCCGACCGACCGGAGCGCGGTCGACAGGGAGTTGTACGGCGAGGCGAAGGTCGCGTGCGAGCAGGCGTCGACGGCCGCTGTGGGCGACCGCCTCCTCATCGCACGAGCCGGGCTCATCGGCGGTCCGGGCGATCACAGCGGGCGCTCCGGCTACTGGGTCGCCCGATCCGCACGCGATCCGCGAGGGCCGATGCTGGTCCCCGACACACCGGCCATGCCCACCCAGGTGGTCGACGTGCGGGACCTCGCTTCCTGGCTGCTCGACTCCGCGGAGACGGGAACAACCGGCACATACGACGCCGTCGGCCCGGTCGTTCCGTTCGGGGAGTGGATCGAGCTCTCCCGCGCCGTCGGCGGGCACACCGGTCCCGTGGTGACCGCCGAGTCGGCGTGGCTGCTCGCCAACGGCGTGGCCCAGTACATGGGGCCCGAATCGCTGGCGATGTGGCTGGTCGAGCCGGGCTCGGAAGGGTGGTCGGCCCGGGACGGGTCCTCGGCGCGTGCCGCGGGGCTGCGTCACCGGCCCCGGGCGGAGATGCTGGCCGACACGCTGCGCTGGGAACGCGAGCAGGGGCTGGACCGGACACGGCGCGCCGGCCTCAGCGCGCAGCGCGAGCGCGAGTTGCTCGACGCCCTCGGCTGACGACGCTGGACGCGGTGATCCCTCTCCGGGGAAACTGGCCGCGTACCAACGGGGCTCGGGGGCGAGCGGGCGCGAGCGCAGGACGCGGGGCGGGGCAGGTGCCGGACAGACCGATCGCGGGCCGCTACGAGCTGCTGGAGCGGCTCGGCAACGGCGGTATGGGCGACGTGTTGCGGGGCTACGAGGCGGTGCTCGACCGGCCCGTCGCCGTGAAGCGGATCCGGCCGCAGGTCGTCGCCGCCACAGCTGGCCGAGGAGCTGGAGCGGCGCTTCCGCCGCGAGGCCCGGATCACCGCCCGCATCCAGCACCCGGGCGTGACGCAGGTGGACGACGCGGTCCTCGACAACACGTCCGCGCCTCGCCCACGCCGCCCACTGCCGCGGCGGACTCGGCCAGGTGACCGAGGCGCTGGCGGAGCTGCGGCGGGCCTGGAGGTGGAACGGGCCGTCGAGAGCGACGTCAACGACACGGCCGTGGAGCTGCGCCGCGACATCGGCATGCTGCTGAGCCAGGGCGACCCGGAGGAGGCGCGGGCTTGTCTGGAGGCCCTGTACGAGGACGTCGTGCTCGTCCACGGCCCGCGCCACGACGTGGCCGCCGAGGCGGCGGAGGTCCTGGCCATGCTCCGCCGCGAACTGGACGGCGGGTGACCGGCGCGGCCGGGCCCGGGAGAGCCGCGGCGGCGTGAGTCAGTCGAAGAGGGCAACGAGTCCATTCACCCAGATCGCGAGGAACACAAGCGCCGCGATCAAGCAGCCGACGCCTGTCAGCACGCCACCGACCGTCCACGGCTCGGACGGCGCCTCGCACTCCTCCTCCAGGGCGTCCCGGTAGGAGGCGGGGTCGTCCCAGTCGACGGGGTGCCCCAGCTCCTCGGCGCAGGCGGTCCGCACCGCGGCCAGCCGGCCCCGCGCGAAGGCGGTGGCGGCCTTCGCCTCGGGGCCGTGCCAGGCCAAGGCCTTCATCCGCCACCCGCAAGACCCGTACCGCGCCTCGAAGGCGGCGGTCTCGTCGGCGTTCCGGTCCTCTTCGAGGTACATCCAGCGGCCGGCCTCGGCGGCGTCGCCGTAGAGCCGGTACACCTCGGCCAGACGACGACGGAGCGTCAGGTCGTGCGGGAAGGACGAGATGAGACCCCGCAGGCGCTGACGCGCGACGGGAATCCGGCCGGCGGCCAGGTCTGCATCGACTCGGGCAAGGGTCTCTCTCAGGGGCACGAACCCATGATCAGGTACCGCACTGACCCGCGTCGACCTGGTTTCGCCGCCCAGCACTCGCTCGATCTCACCTTCCACGACGGAGCGGCCGCCCGGTCACACCATGCACTCCCACGCCGTTCGCCATCGAACGACATAGGTGTCCTACCCGCCCGCCCGCTTGTCGACGGCCGCTCGTCAGAACTTGCGGCTCACAGACCATGGCTGGGTCGTGCGAGTCCGGTGGCGCCGGTCAGGTGGGACGGCGCGCCGACTCCTCGAGCCGTTCGACCAGTTCCGCAGCCATCGCCTTGATGGTTTCCAGCCCCTTGCGCCCCCACGGTTGCGGGTCATGGTCGACCACGCAGATGGTGCCGAGCACCACGCCGGTGCTGTCTATCAGCGGTGCGCCCAGGTAGGAGTGGATGCCGATCGCGTCGACCACCCGGTTTCCGGCGAACCGCGGGAAATCCCGGATGTCCTCCAGCACCAGCGCCCGGCGGCGCTTGACCACGTGCGGGCAGATGCCCATGTCGATGTCGCGGGGCATGACACGGCCGGGAACCGGCTCCTCCAGCAACGGCGGTCCCACGTGCACCGGGGTGTCCTGTGCGGCGCTGTACAGCCCTGCGAAGTACTGGCGGTCGGCGTCGAGGAAGAAGTTGACCCCGGCATAGCAGCCACCGGTGCGCTGTGCCAGCTCCCGTGCGAAGGCGTCGAGTTCCGTATCCGGACGGGCTTCGATGCCCAGCGCGCGCAGCCGCTCGGATCGGGTACGCACCTGTGGGTCCTCCGGGGGGAGGAGCAGATGGCGCACGGCGATCCCGGACTCAGGCCCGGAGGAGGGGTGGGGCGGTGTCGCTGCCATGGGAACTCCTTGTCGTGATCAGGTGCTGGATCAGTTCGAGCAGCACGCGGATGCCCGAGTTCTGGACGCGAGCGTCGCACAGCGCCACCGGCACTTCCTGCCGGAGGTCGAGCGCGGTCCGCACCTCCTCCGCGTGGTAGCGGTGCGCGCCGTCGAACTCGTTGACGGCGACGACGAAGGGGATGCCGCGTCGCTCGAAGAAGTCCACCGCCGCGAAGGAGTGCTCCAGCCTGCGGGTGTCGGCGAGGACCACCGCCCCGAGCGCCCCCTCGGAGAGTTCGTCCCACATGAACCAGAAGCGCTCCTGTCCGGGTGCGCCGAACAGGTACAGGACATGGGACGGACTGAGGGTGATGCGGCCGAAGTCCAGGGCCACGGTGGTGGTGGCCTTGTTCTCCACTCCGTCCAGTCGGTCCGTGGCCGCGCTGACGGCGGTCAGCATCTCCTCAGTGCTCAGCGGCTCGATCTCGCTGAGCGTGTTGACGAAGGTGGTCTTTCCCACGCCGAACCCGCCGGCGACGAGCACCTTGATTCCCGTCGGCAGGGCTTCGGCGGGCAGCGGGTCACAGTTGTTTGAGGAGGGCATCGCGTACCGCTTCCAGGAGGTCTCGATCAGGTCGTGCGTAGTGGTCCGCAGAGGGCGGGGGCGCGTGGCCTGCGACCACCGCGCCACCCTCAGCCAGATCGGACAGCAGCACCTTGACCACGGCGGCCGGCACCTGCATCCGGGCCGCGACCTCGGCGACGCTCACAGGGTTCTCGCACAGCGCCAGCACCTGCGCATGCTCCAGGCCGAAGGTACCTTCCGTCTGGGCACCCGTGGCCCGCACCACGGTCACGAGCGTGAAGTGGGACGTGGCCCTGGTACGGCCGTCGCTCACGGTGTAGGGACGGACCAGCCGCCCGACCGCTTGGTTGGTCAGCGGTCCGTCGGGGAGGACCGGCTTCATCGGTTACCCCACCACGTGCCGCGGCGGCGTGGCCAGGTGCGGGCGCACGCTCTTCACCATCATGCCCATCTCGTAGCCCAGCACCGCCGCGTCCGCCTCGCGTCCGGCAAGCACCGCCAGCACCGCGCCGCGCCCGGCGGTCGAGACGAACAGCAACGAGGTGCTGAGCTCCGTCACTATCTGTCGCACGTCGCCGCCGTCGTCGAAGTGCCGGCCCGCGCTGCGCGCCAATGAGTACAGCCCACTGGCCAGCGCGGCCAACTGGTCGGCGGCGTCCGCGTCAAGCCCCTCCGCTGCCTTCACCAGTCCGTCCGAGGACAGCAACAAGGCGCTTCGGGTGTGCGGCACCCGGTTCACCAGACCTGTCAACAGCCAGGAAAGGTCTTCGCTCGCCACGATCGTGTACTCCTCTTTCGGCAGAAGGAAATGGCTTGCTGGACGGGGCCCCGGGCCTTCAGCCCGGCCCTCGGGTGTCAGAGCGTCTCCGCTTCCTCGGCCCTGCGCAGTCCGGTCTGGAACGCGGCCATGAGGCCGGGGTCGTGTGCGACGTCCCCGGAACTGCCGGCGCTGGGGACCGGGTGCGGCTGTCCGACGGCGTGGTCCCGGCGTCGCTGAGGCAGCCGCGGACGGTCGTCCTCGCCGTCGGAGGGCATCCGGGCGGGCTGCGGTTCGGAATCGGACACGAGCGGATCCGCGACGACGGTCATCACTGTCGCCGAGGGGTCCGTCGCCTCGGGCTGCACCGGGTCGTGCGGCACCGCGTCAGGGGTCGCGACAGCGGAGTGCTCGGGCGCGGGAGCTGCCGGCTGCGGGCCGAGCAGTGCCGTGGGCAACACCATGACGGCCTGAGTGCCGCCGTACACGTTGTTCTGCAACCGCACGGCGATGTCATGCCGCTGGGCCAGGACCGAGACCACGTACAGGCCGATCCGGCCGTCCTGCAGCAGCTCGCCGAGGGCGACCTTGCCGGGTGCGCCCAACACCGTGTTCATTTGGTTGCGCTCGGCCGCCGACATGCCCAGGCCTCGGTCTTCGACCTCGATCGCCACCCCGGCAGCGACGGACTCGACCCGCACGTGCACGGTGGTCTGGGGCGGTGAGAAGACCGTCGCGTTCTCCAGCAGCTCGGCCAGCAAGTGGACGACGTCGACCACGGCGTGGCCGCTGACCGTTCCGTCAATGGGCGGGACCAGCTTGACCCGGGCATACTGGTCGATCTCGGCGACGGCGGAACGCAGCACGTCGGTCAGGCTGACGGGACGGGTCCACTGGCGGTGGGTGTTCGCACCGCCGAGCACGGCCAGGTTCTCGGCGTAGCGGCGGATCCGGGTGGACAGATGGTCCACCCGGAACAGACCCTTGAGCAGGTCGGGGTCCTCGACCTCGTTCTCCAGGCTGTCCAGCAGCCCTATCTCACGGTGCACCAGTGACTCGAGTCGACGCGCCAGGTTGGCGAACACCTCGAACTGCTCCAGCTTGGCACTGTGTTCCGCGCCGAGCGCACCGGCGGCGGTCTCCAGCAGGGCTGTCTCCGCCTCGTGCCGGGCCGCAGCGATCTCGAATCCGAGCCGGGAGAGCTGGTCCGGGCCGGTCTGCGGGGGCAGTTCCGGCCGGCGCCGCACAGGGGGCTCCCCGGCCCTCAGCCGACGGAAGAGCGACTCCAGTTCGGCTCTGCCCTCGGCTGTGGTACGGATCAGCTCGGCCAGCTCGGCACGGTCCCGGTCGGCCGCACGGGACAGCTCCGTCCAGTGCTTGGTGACTGCGCGTGCCTCCGCCGAAGCCCTCACACCCGCGATTCCCGCCGCCACGGCGCCGATGAGGGCCACACTGCCGGACATCGCCATCTGGTCCGTCCGGTCCAGGTGGCCATCACCGGCCAGCGCGGTGGCCACCGCACCGGCCACGGCGACCACGCCCGGTGGCAGCACGGACCACAGCATCGGACGCCGCCTCGCGGACCCGGCTCGCGACTCGGCCGTCACACGGGCGGTCACGGGCGCGGCCGGCCGGTCGTCCGGCGGCGTGAAAGGATCGGGCATAACAGTCCCTGGACAGTGCGATGATCAGGCCGAGCGGGCACGTTACCGCGCACCGGGACCCCGGTGTCACCCTCTGGCACGCACAGAGATCGAACCGTTGTCCTTTTCTTCACACCCTGAGCACGGAACCCGGCCCGGCCGCCCTCCCGCCGTCCCTCAGTGCGTCCTCTGATCCACCGCGGGTGCGCCCGCTTCCGACCGAGCGGGTGGAGCCTCCGGCACGCGAGTGACGCAGGCCGGTACCGCTGCCCACAGCGGCCCGCCGCCTCGTGTACAGCGCACTGCCGTACAGGCGTCGCTCGTGGTGGCGGGCCCGAGCCGGCCGTCACGCCGGCCGCATCCTCAACCGTTCCTCGCAGCGGCACCACGTCGAACGGCCCGCGCCGTCCTGAAGGCCGAGCCGTGGTCAGCCGCGGCCTTCCTACTGGCGGTTGTCCTAGTCCCTACCGCCCACCAGCACCGATGTGGCGTACCTCGGAAGGCCGTCGGCGTCCCGCTCGACCTCCTGGGACGTCTGCCGGGTGAAGCCCAGGGACACGCTGGGGATCACCGGGTACTGGCGAGCCCGGCTCCGTCTCCTCGTCCGACGGCGACCATGTTCCCCACCGTCGGTGTTCTCCCAGCGGGGTCCCTCGCGCTGAACCGCAGCTCAGCATGCGTTGTCAGTGCCCCTCCATAAGGTGAAGCCATCATCTGGACGGACCAGGGTCCTGCCGGGGTTCACCCTCGGTAGGGGACGTCTGCCTGCGGAAAAGGGCGTTGGGGAGTCCCCTGACGGCTTTTCACGGTCGGGTCCCGTGACGCTCGAGGACACGGACGGGCCGAACGGCGACGGACAGGTCCGCGCCGGGAGGCCGTGTCTCCGCAAGGCGCCGTTGCGGTGCGGGGGGGCACCATGGGAAGGGGATGGACACGATGAGCGTTACGGTGAAGGACCGGCTCAAGAAGCACTTCGTGAACCACGTCGCTCTCGTCATCGACAAGTCCGGCTCGATGCGAGGCCACTCGGGGCAACTCGTCCGCGTGGTGGATGAGTTCGTGAAGGGGCTGAAGGAGGAGTCCGACCGGCTCGGCCACGAGACCCGGATCAGCCTCTATGCCTTCGACCACCTGGTCGAGAACCTGGTGTGGGACATGGACGTCAAGCACCTGCCGTCCATGCGGGGCCTGTACACCGTCGAGAACGGCGCGACGGCGCTGATCCAGGCGTCGGTGAAGGCGCTCGACGACCTCGGCCACATATGGGAGGAGTACGGCGAGCACAGCTTCCTCCAGGTCGTCGTCACCGACGGCGAGGAGAACGCCTCCGGCGCCGACACGACGGGCGCGCGCCACGACCTCCTTCCCGACGGCCGTGCCGTCCTGGACGAGTGGCGGAGCAGGATCGCCGACAAGATGGACAACCTGCCGGACCACTGGACCTCGGCCATCATGGTGCCGAACTCCCTGGCCAAGCGCACCGCCCAGCAGTACGGCTTCCCGACGGGCAACATCTCGATCTGGGACGCGGACTCGGACCAGGGCGTCGAGGAGGCGATCGGCGCCGTCAAGACGGCCGCCACGAAGTTCCTGCGGGACCGCGAGCAGGGCGTGCGCGGCACCAGGAACCTCTTCGCGATGGGCCAGGACCTCAGCGCGGCGGACGTGAAGTCCAGCCTCCGGGCCCTGGACGCCGGCAAGTACGTCCTGATCCCGGTGGACGGGCGGACGTCCATCCGCGACTTCGTCACCGGCGCCGGGCATCCGTACAGGACCGGCTGCGCCTTCTACGAGCTGTCCAAGCGCGAGAAGATCCAGGCCACCAAGCAGATCGCCGTGGCGGAGAAGGACCCGACCACCGGCCGGACGACCGGGAAGGTGTTCACAGGTCCCGCCGCCCGGCAGCTCCTGGGTCTGCCGTCGACGGAGGTCACGGTGACGCCGGGGAGCAACGAGGCCTACACCGTGTTCGTCCAGTCGACCTCGGTCAACCGGAAGCTGGTCCCGGGGACCAAGCTGCTCGTCCTGCTGTAGCCGGTCCGACGGCCGAGCCGCGGCGCGGCCGGCGCCGACACCCCGACCGCCGCGTACGCCGGGCGGCTCCGGCGAAGGGATGGTCCCGCACGGGTCGTCGTCGCACAGTCATGCGCCGTGCGTTGTCGCTGTTGATGAAGCCTCCGGGCCGTCCGCCCATCGACGAACGGCCGGTCCGGGGTCCGGGTCAGGACCCGTCGGTGACGGCGCCGAACCGCAGACCGAGAGCGGGTCCCCTTCGCCCCGGGCCGCTTCCGCCCGGAGGGCGCCCCGTGTTGTCGGCGCCCGACCCATGATCCAAAATCGGCGAGCACACCTTCAGGAGGTCTTCCCGTGCCCTCGCTCAATGACTTCACTACCTGGCAGCCTTTGCTGCGTCTCCTGCACGTCGCCCACGCGGAGACGCTCTCCGCGCCCGGCGGGCACGTGGCGGGGCAGATCAGTCCCGGGGCATGGAGTGTTCCGCTGCCGTACCGGCCGCCGCAGCCGGGCCGCGCCTCACAGGTCTCCGACAACCAGGATCAGTTCGACGCCGTGGGCCGGATCGTCGACGCGCTCAAGGAGACCGGGAACAACGGTGTCTCCTTCGTCGTGGAGGCGTCTTCCGCTCCTGGCGGTGTCCGGCTGTATCTGATCAGTCCGGGCTCTTCCACGGAGCCGGGTGTCGCGACCGCGCACCCCGGCACGCTGCTCCTCGCGGACGGGGCACTGCCCGAGCCGGTGCGCCGCCTGCCCGATCCGGTGCCGGACGCGGTACCGGCTCCGTCCGCGGATGTGGGACTGCTGCGGCGCACTCTTCGCGAACGGCTCCCGGACGCAGTGGGCGCCTCAGAGGAGGAGATCGCAGCGGCCGAGGCGCGCCTGGGCGTGCCGCTGCCTGCCGAGCTGAGGGCGCTGTACCACATTGTCCGGGGCCGGTACGAGGACTGGGACGACTACCAGGAGCCGTACGACGCCATCGGCTGCGAGCTCCTCCCTCTCGACGAGGTCTACGTTGCCGACGCGGCTTCCCGGCACGTGCTGTGGCAGTTCGGCGCCATGGAGGCGGTCGAGACGGGGCCGGAGGACGCCGTGCAGGGGCTCGTCGGATCGCCGGGCTGGATCGTCTTCGGTGACAACGGCGGCGGGGACCGTATCGCCGTCGACCTCACGCCGGGTCCGCAGGGGCACGTCGGGCAGGTGATCATCATCAGCCACGAGGAGAACACCGGCGCCGGGCTGGTCGCCGATTCCCTCACCGACTTGGTCGTCCACCGTCACTTCGGCGGGCGGCCCGTCCGAAGGGCCGAACGGCCGCCACTCGTCGCCCACGTCAATCGCGCCTCCCTCCCCAGCATCGAGGCCGCAGCCCATGCCGGCCTGGAGGTCCTCAGCATCGGGGTGTGGGAGAAGGAGCCCCTCAGCCTCGCCCCCGTCTTCGGCCTGCCGCGCCTGCGGACCCTCCGCGCCTATCCCGGTACTCTCGCCGATCCCTGTGAGATCGCCCGGCTCACCCACCTGGAGTATCTGGAACTCCCGCCCGCGGAGTGGCGCGTCCTCCTCGATGCGGGGGCTGTGCCCACCAGGCTCCTCGCCGCAGGCATCGAGGCCCACCTGCAACGGGACAACCCGTTGCAGACCATCGCCCTCGCCAACGAGATCCTCGCCCTGTACGGTCGGCCGCTTATCACCGGCATCACGGTGCTGGAGGGAACGGCCTCATGAGTCACCTCGCCGACGGGGGAGGCCGCCGTCCCACGGCCCTTCCGGTCACGTCGATCCAGTGGGGCGACACCCCCGGTTGACCGGGAGTCCGTACCGGCTCCGGGTTCCCGGCCGCTGGGCGGACGGCCCCGGACCAAGCCGGATCATGTCAGTGGCGACACGGCATGCGTTCCCCTCCGCAACCGCCGCTCCTTGGGAAGACGCCGAACCCGGCGCTGCATCCGCGCGTCAGCCCGCAGCTGTCACCACTCCAGCCACGCGGGCACGTCCGCGAGCACGTCCGGCTCCGCCACGAATCCCACCCGCCGACCACCAACCCGCCCGACTCGCCGCGGAGCCCCGGCTGCATGCGTGCGGGGGGTCGGCACCGGAACCCCGGCCAGCAGCGTGTGCACCGACCGGCGCGTGCGTTCGACCGCCGCGTATACGGTCTCCAGCAGCCCGCCGATCGCGTCGGCGACCTGGGCGACGCTGTCCGTGCGGGCGCCATTGCTCACACCTGCTGCTGCCGTGTGCCGTCCACTCGCAGTTCGATGAGGCGGCGCAGCGCGAAGTGCACGTGCTGCTCGGCGAGGGTGCGCGCCTGCTCCGCGCGCCCGGCCGCCAGGGCGCCCAGAAGCGCGCGGTGCTGGGCGTCCGCCTCACGGCGGGCCTCGGGTTGGTTGAACGCGAGACAGAGTAGCGGGCCGATCTCTGTCTGAAGACGGATCTCCTCCCGCGTCAGTCGCACGGACTGCGCGGCCGCCGCGATCTCGACATGGAACCGTCCGTCGTTCCGGCTCATGGCAGCCGGATCCTCTGCCGCAGCGAAGTCGAGCAGTGAACGGCGCGGGGCCTCCAGGTCCGGCGCGTCGGCGCGCTCCGCGGCGAGGCGGGCGGCGGCGCCCGCGAGCGCGGCCCAGTGGTCGGCGAGGTCGCGCAGCTCCTCCGTTGTGTGCGCGAGCAGTCGTGCGCGCAGTCGCGCCCGCATGCGCTCGCCGAGCGGGTCGGCGGGCGCATGCACGAAGGTGCCGCCGCCCCGGCCACGACGGGTCCCCACCAGTCCCTGGTGCCGGAGCACGGCCAGCGCGTCGCGCAGCGTCACAGTGGCGACGCCGAGCTGCGCGGAGAGTTCGCTTTCCCCCGGCAGTTGCTCGCCGTCACTGAGCAGGCCGAGGGCGATGGCATCTCCGAGGCGCCGGACCACCGCGTCGACACGGGGTTCGGCCGCGAGGGGGGCGAAGACCGCGCGGCGGGCGGCACTCGACAGCGGCTGGGGGTTCACGGAGCCATCCCATCACAGGCAATCACGAATAGGACTCATGTTTGGTCAGCCATTGCCATATGACCTATGGGTTCATATGTTTCGGAGCCTTATCGTTCCCTGAAAGGTTCCCGTCCATGAGTGACATCGCGTCACCGGACCAGGATGCCGCGGACGCCGCGCAGCTCGCGGCGCTCGGCTACAAGCCCCGACTCACCCGGGCGCTCGGTCTCTGGTCCAACTTCGCCGTCGGCTTCACCTATCTTTCCCCACTGGTCGGCGTCTACTCGGTCTTCGACTACGGCCTGGCCACCGGCGGTCCGGCCTTCTTCTGGACCATCCCGGTGGTGCTGCTCGGACAGGGCCTGGTGCTGCTCACCTTCGCCGAGGTGGCCTCGCAGTACCCGCTGGCCGGCGGCATCTACCAGTGGGCCAAGCGCCTGATCGGGCCGAAGTACGCCTGGCTGTCCGGCTGGATGTACACCTGGGCGCTGCTGGTGACCATCGCTTCCGTCGCCTACCCGATCGCCACGTACGCGGGTCCGCTGCTGGGTTACCAGGTCAACCACTGGAGCACGGTGATCACCTGCGTGGTCGTCATCCTGTTCTCCGCCGTGATCAACCTGCTCGGCGTGCGGCGGCTCGCCTTCGTCGCCAACATCGGAGTCTTCGCGGAGGTCGTCGGCACCCTGGTGCTCGGCGGGTACCTGCTCTTCTTCCACCACAAGCAGCCCGTCAGCGTCGTCATGCACACCTTCGACGCGGGTGGCAGCGGCGGCTACCTGGGCGCCTTCCTCGGCTCCTGCCTCTTCGCGGTGTGGATCTTCTACGGCTTCGAGGCCTGCGGCGACATCGCCGAGGAGGTCAAGGACCCCTCCCGCAAGGTCCCACGTGCGATGGGCATGACGCTCGGCGTCGGCGCGGTCGCGACCGTCGTCCTGACACTGGGTCTGATCCTGGCAGTGCCGGACTTCGGCGCGGTGATCAGCGGCAAGTCCGCAGACCCGCTGGGCGACGTGCTTGCCGCCTCGCTGGGCACCGCCGGCAGCAAGTTCGCACTCGCGCTGATCGTGGTCGGCTTCGTCTCCTGCACGCTGGCGATCCAGGCAGCGGCCACCCGCCTCGTCTACTCCTACGCCCGCGACGGCGTGATCGTCGGCGCGAAGTGGCTCTCCAAGCTGCACCCGACCTTCCACATGCCCCCGGCCGCCACCGCCGTCACCGCCGTGATCCCCTCGGCCTTCGCCTTCCTGCCGTCGGCGACGGTCACGCGCATCATCACCTTCTCCGTCGTAGGCATCTACATCGGCTTCCAGTCGGTGGTGCTGGCCTCGATCATCGGCCGTTCACGCGGCTGGAAGCCGGCCGGTGTGTTCACCCTGGGCCGCTGGGGCTGGGCCGTGAACGTCGCGGCGCTGGCCTATGGCGTGACCGCGATCGTGGTGCTCTCGATCAAGACGCCGCCGAACGGCACCAGCTTCTTCGACCGCTGGCTGGTGCCCATCTCGGTGGGCGTCGTGGCGGCCCTCGGCGTGGTCTACCTGTTGGTCTTCCGGCCCAAGGAGCAGATCACGGAGCAGGACAGGTCCGAGAGCGCAGCCGAGGGCTCGGGCGAGGCCCCGGTCGCGACCGACCACTCGACCGCGCTCACGAACGGCTGACCGCCCTGATCGCCGGGCCAGGGCCCGCGCACCCTGGCCCGGCGGGGGCAGCAGCGCCCTCGCCTGTCCCCTCGCCACAACTTCCTCCGCCTCGGTGAGGTGTTGCGACGATCAGTCGAATCCGCCGCGGCCTTTTTACGAAGGTAACTTCCAACTCCAGCTCGCGGTTGTGTCGCTCGAGTTCCTTCAGCCGCGCCCGACGATCTACCGATTTGGCCGGGAAGCTGCTCGATCACCAGCTGCCCGCTTTGGACCAAGCACTGCCCGTCTCATGCTCCGGATCACCCGCCCAGGACCCCTACCGGCCAGGGTGGAGAGCCCTGCGACAAAACCCCGTGCACCGCGGCCGGAGTGCACTCGTGGCAGCGCCGCCCCCGCGCCAACGTGCCAGGCCCAGTGCCGTGAGGTCATTGACCGGTCCGTCGTCCGCATCCATGGCTCCACACGTTGGAGCTGATCGGCTGCGGACTCGCCCTGAAGCACCCGTATACCAACTCCCTGCCCCGTTCCAGGTCGTTGATCCGGCAAAAGTTCATGCTTCAAGGACAAGCCTTTGCCATCGGCGGGTAGTGCCTTGGAGCGGGCGCTCACTACCTTTCGCCGAAGCCACCACTGCCAGGGGTGGCAGCTCGCAGCAAAGCACGTGCTACTCGCAGCCCACAGGTACCAGTGGTTACGCGCCGTCTCGAATCATGTGATTTGACATGCTCCTGACATGCGGGTAGGGCATCGATCCCCCATGGAGGGCAGTCTCTTGCGATCGCTGAACACCGACCACGCGAGACCCAACCGGCTCCGACGGCTCACTCGCCGCGGGGCCACCGCCCTGCTGTCGGCCGCGACCCTGATCACCGGCGGCATGCTGGCCGCCGCGCCCCAGGCGGTTGCCGCACCGACGGCATCACACACGTCGGGCAGCTCCATCGCCAACCCCTACAGCCCCGCCTACCAGCACCTCTACCGGCACGGCGTGCTGCCGACCCTCCAGCAGCACGCCAAGATGGAGTCCTGGGCAGCCGCTCATCCGGCCGCCACCGCAGCGACCGGGCCGCAGACGCTGTCCTACGGCGGCGGCGTCGACGGCATCGGTGTCCAAAGCGGCCACTCGAAGGTCTACCTGGTGTTCTACGGCACACAGTGGGGCACTCAGAGCACCAACAGCAACGGAGACATGACCTTCTCCGGCGACTCGGCGGGCGCCGCCCCCGTCGCCCAGGAGATGTTCAAGGACATCGGCACCGGCAACGAGCTGTGGTCGGCCGACCTGACCCAGTGGTGCGATGGCCCCAACGTGGCGGCGGGCGCCACCAGTTGCCCGGCCAATGCCAACTTCATCCCCTACCAGAGCGGCGGCGTGCTCGCCGGCACGTGGTACGACAACTCGGCCGCCTCGCCGAGTGCCGCCACCGGGCACCAGCTCGGCGCCGAGGCCGTGAAGGCGGCCGGCCACTTCGGCAACACCACGGCCGCCGCCAACCGCGACGCGTACTACGTCGTCCTGTCGCCCCACGGCACCAACCCGGACAGCTACCAGGGCCAGTACTGCGCCTGGCACGACTGGAACGGTGACACCACGCTGACCGGCGGCGCGGTCTCCTCGAGCTACGGCGACATCGCCTTCAGCAACCAGCCGTACAACATCGACTCCGGCGCGGGCTGCGGCGTCGGGTTCGTCAACTCCCCCGGCACACTCGACGGCTGGACCATGACGCTCGGCCACGAGTGGCAGGAGATGATGTCGGACCAGAACCCGGCCGGCGGCTGGACCAACCACACCGGCAGCTCCTACAACGGCCAGGAGAACTCCGACGAGTGCGCCTGGATATCGCCGGGCAGCACGGGTGGAGCGGCGAACGTCACGATGGGTACCGGCACCTTCGCCGAGCAGGCCAGCTGGTCCAACGACACCAACTCGTGCGCCATCAGCCACGCGATCGTCGGCGGCAGCACCGGGAACACGGTCACCGTCAACAACCCCGGGAACCGGAGCAGCACCGTAGGCACGGCCGTGTCCCTGCAGATGACGGGCTCCGACTCCGCCTCCGGCCAGACCCTCACATACACCGCGACCGGGCTGCCGGCCGGACTGAGCATCTCTTCCAGCGGCCTGATCAGCGGCACCCCCACCACGGCCGGCACCTCCTCCGTCACGGTCACCGCCCACGACACCACGGGCGCCTCCGGCAGCACCTCATTCACCTGGACCGTCAGCAGCACGGGCGGCGGCTGCGCCGGCCCCGGCCAGAAGCTCGGCAACCCCGGCTTCGAGACGGGCACCGCTTCCCCGTGGACAGCCAGCAGCGGCCTGATCGACAACTCCGGCAGTGAGCCCGCCCACTCCGGCAACTGGAAGGCCTGGCTGGACGGCTACGGCACCACCCACACCGACACCCTGTCCCAGTCGGTGACCATCCCCGCCGGGTGCAGCGCCACCTTCTCCTTCTACCTGCACATCGACACCGCCGAAACCACCAGCACGGCCTACGACAAGCTGACCGTCCAGGTCGGCACCACCACCCTGGCCACCTATTCCAACCTGAACGCGGCCGGCGGTTACGTACTCAAGTCCTTCAACCTCTCCAGCTACGCCGGTCAGACGGTCACGCTGAAGTTCACCGGCACCGAGGACTCAAGCCTGCAGACCAGCTTCGTGGTCGACGACACCGCCCTCAACGCCTCCTGACCCCACCAGGCCCCCGGCCCAGCAGGACACGTTCCGCCCCAGCAGGGAACCACTGCTGGGGCGGAACCGTCTCACCGGCACACATGGCCGGGAAGGAGTCTCGTTCATGGCGCTCCCTCGCGCCCACTTCGCACCTTGCTTCGCCGCATGCCTGGCTCTCGCCGCCATCTCGGCCTGCGGCGCCGACGCCGCGCAGTCTGCCGCGCCGACCACGCCCGCACCCCTCCGGCTGGATGAGCGCACGAACCACACCACCGTCTCGGCCACGGTGGGCACCTCGGTGGTGGTCACGCTGCACAGCACATACTGGTCCGACCTCACCAGCAGAACACCCGATGTCCTGGCCGCCGCCGGCGCCTCGCGGGTCACATCGGCCCACACCTGTGCCCCGGGCAGAGGCTGCGGCACTGTCGAACTCGCCCTGCGCGCCGTTCGGCCCGGCTCAGCAGACATCACGGCCCGCCGCACCAGTTGCGGCGAGGCCCGCCGCTGCGTCGGCGATGAGGGCCGATACAGCGTGACGGTGAAGATCCGTGGGTAGACGACGTCGCTCAGGAGCGTGGTAGTCGGCCCGTGTATCCGGATGGACAGGAGTCCCACCGCTACGTAACGGCGCGCTGAGCTCCAGCCCGGCGCCGAGATAACGATCGGCTTCACCCGTCCGACCAGCACTCGGGCCCGGACAACCCCCAAAACATCCACGTGGACCTCCCCGAGAAGCCACCCGACGTGGCTGAGTCCGTTGCCACCGCCCTCCTGCACCTCCTTCACGCCATGGTCGCCGATCCCAACCAGGCGCGCCCCGAGGCCGGAGCCACCTAGTGCTCTGACCGGGAAGGTTCACCGGTCCGCGGCGGGCTCGGCACGGCAACTCGCGTGTCGTCTTCCACTTGGCCGGTTGCCCTGGCGGGCGGTTCGTTCACGGCCGGCGGTCTCCAGGGCGGTGGGCCTCGGCTCACCAGGCAGGGCGGATCGGTCCCGGCGGTGCAAGGAGTGTCAAATCGGCGACGAGTTCGCTGAAGCGCGCCTGGCCCAGTGCTTCTCGCCACGGTGCGACGGCAGCCCGGGCTGCCGTCTCGGCGGCGCGCGTAGCGGTCCAGCCGGTCTCGGTCAGTCCCAGGAGGCGGGCGCGGGCATCGTGCGGGTGTGGATGCCGCTCCACGTACCCCTTTCGGACCAGCTCCTCGACCAGCTGGGCGGCGGCCTGCTTGGTCACCCCCAGGTGCTCGGCCAGGTCGGCCGTGGTGGCGCCGCCTACAGAGATGCGGGCGAAGGCGAAGCCGTGTGCGGGTCGTAGGTCCTCGAATCCCTGCTGGGAAACGCTGGTGTGGATTTCCTGCACCAGCTGTCCGGAGAGTGCCAGCACGAGTGCGGAGAAGGCCAGGGCGTCGTCCATGGGCTTGACTATAACTCGTCAAGCCGCTTGTCTATCTAGACAAGTCACTTGTCTAGAGGAAGGCTGGAACATGCCGTTCATCCGCAGCGACGAGGCCGTCGTACACGAGATTCACGGTGGCCGTTTCGTTTCCTACGTCCGTCCGGACACCGGCAGCCGGGACCTCGCTGCCTGGCGCGTCGAGATCCCGGCCGCAATGGTGGGGCCGACCCACACGATCAGCGACGAGGAGACCTTCTACGTTCTCTCCGGTCGCCTCCGACTCACCATCGACGGTGAGAACGCCGAACTCCGCGCAGGTGACGCGGCAGTGGCACCTGCAGGCTCCGAACTGGCGGTCGCCAACAGCACCGACCAGCCCGCCCACATGTGGGTCACCACACGTGTCGGGCTCATCGCCAAACTGGCTGACGGCAACACCATCACACCGCCCTGGGCTCACTAGTGTGCTGGTGACCGCGTAGGTTCGCCGGGTTCTCAGGCTGCGGTGGCGAGGGGGCGTCCGCCCCAGCGGATGCCCTTTTCGCTTCGGATGCGGGCGCGTTCCTTGCGTTCGGCGGCCAGGACGTCGCGGTGACGGGCGTTGCCGTTGCGCCAGCGCAGATACGCGTGGAGTGCCCGGGTCTGCACGGTGTGGCTGGGATGGTTGGTGTTGGCGATGGTGAACTGCCGCAGCGGTCCGAAGTGGGCCTCGATGGGGTTCGCCCACGAGGCGTAGGTCGGGGTAAAACACAACTCGACCTTGTTTCTTCTTCGCCCAGCGGCGGATGTCGGTGCCCTTGTGGGCGGAGAGGTTGTCCAGGAGCACGCAGATCGGCGCGCCGTCGGGCCGGGCGGCGCGGATGGACTTCAGCGCGGCCAGCGTGTTGGCGGCGCCCTTCTTGCGCCTGTTGACGCCCCATAGCCGGTCGTCGCCGACCGAGTAGCAGCCGTGGAAGTACCGCACGCCGTGGGTGCGGTGGTAGGTGGCGGGCAGCCGGTCGGGGCGTTTGCGCGCGGCCCAGCCCGAGCCGGCGGTGGGGCGGATGCCGAGCGAGCCGAACTCGTCGAAGGCGAAGACCCGGTCCGGGAAGCGGTCGAGGACTTCCTCGATCCGGTCCAGCTTCGCCTCGCGTTCGGGGTCCGGGGATTCCTTCCAAGTCTTGGTGCGCTGGAAGGTGACGCCGTGGCGGGCGAGCAGGCAGCGTAACGCCTCGCGGCCGATGAGGATCATCCGGCCGTGGACTTTGCGCAGGTAGGCGACGAGTTTGCGCAGGGACCATCGAGTGAAGGGCTGACCGTGCTTGGTGGGGCGGGTGGTGGCCGTCTGGATGACGAAGTCCTCGTCGTCAGGGGTGAGCAGGCGGGGACGGCCTCCCGCCCACTGAGGGTCCAGGCAGGCCAGGCCGATCTCGTTGAACCGATGAATCACATCGCGCACGGTGTCCTCATCGGCCTGCACCAGCTGGGCGATCACCGGAACCCGGTTCCCGCCGGCCGAGGCCAGCAGCATCATCGCGCTCCGATAGCGCACCGAACTGGTGCTGCCCCGACGCACGATCTGCTGCAGCTTCTGCCCTTCCTGGTCGGTCAGTCTGCGCACACGGACGGGCTCGGCCACCGCGCCTCCAGCGGTCGGATCGGACGTCACCGCACATCCAACCGTCACGACCGCCAACCCGGCGAACCTAAGCGGTCACAGCACTAGCAAGGGCAGACCCCGCTGGCTCTTCTCGCCTATTCGAGGTACGACAGACCGCCGCATAACACCCGCAACGGGCTCCACGCCATACACACCGGGGGTCTGACTACACGTGATCCGTTTCGCCTTTGCCGGACGCTGTTCCACCGAGGACCTTCAAGATCCCGAGGCCTCTAGGAACTGGCAGGTCACCCGTGCTCGAGCCCTGATCGAGCCCGCCGGGGGACGGACCCGCACACGAGCCGCTCATCACCAAGGCACTCTTCGAGGCCGCCCAGCGGGCCCGCAGGCAACGCGCCCGCGCCTACCAGCATCGAAAGTGGATCTTCATCCGAAAGGGGGGATCTCCAGAAGGAGCCGCCTGGCGGCACCACCGTCGAACCGGCCGACCACGGACTCGGATGCTCGCGCGGTGGCCTGACCACCAAGCTGCATCCGGCTGTTGAGCAGCGGCAAAAGCCGATGTCGATCGTCATCACGGCGGGGCAGCGCGGCGACTCTCCGCAGTTCGAGCCCGTCCTGGCACCATCCCAGACAAGGCCGACCAGGCCCGCAACCGCAAGAAGCGCGGCTCCCGCGGCGGCCGGCCACCGAAGTTCGACCCGGTCGACTACCGTGAGCGCCATGCGGTCGAATGCGGCATCAACCGCCTCAAGAGGCACCGGGCCGTGGCCACGAGGTACGACAAGCTGGCTGTGCGCTATGAGGCGACCGTACTGGTCGCTGCGATCAACGAGTGGCTGTGACCTGCGACGTCAGGTCAGGCTCCGGCGTGCTACAGCGAGAAATTCCGCCTTGAACGGCTCCAGGCGCTCGGCCAGGCTCCCCTCGTCACGCTCCTGCCAGACCGCTTGATTAAGGGCGCGGGCGTAGGCGGTCGTCGGCGAGTGAAGGCCAGGGGCACAGAGCAACTCGATGCTCTTCTCGCCTATTCGAAGACCGTCCATCGCCGGCCTGGCCGTCACATACCAGTCGTCACCGACCTCCCATTGCGGCGGCCGCGCATGCGCTACGCCCTCCGCCTCCAGCGCGCATCGGATGAACTCCAGCACGGTCCTGATCTGCTCAGCACGTCGCTCCTCCGCCTGCGCCGCAGCCCGCCTTTGTTCTTCAGCCCGGTCAGCTGCCCGTTGCGTCGTGCGCTGGGTCAGATACGTCAACGCACCACCTACAGCCACACCGACCATCGAAATCACCGGGGTCCACAGGTCACCTGCCACGGCCGACTACTACCAGTACCTGCCCATCGACCGCTGCCGATCGTGCGAGACAGGCGTGTATGCCCAGATACCGAGCCACTCCAAGACCCACTTCCGATGCACGCCCTAGAAGAAGGAACCACCCCTCACGGCAGACCAGATCCGGGAGATCACTGACAGGCCTGGAGACATCACACAACGTATCCAAGCCGCCGGCGCCGAGAAGAAGGAGCCCCTCTACGAAGCCCTGGGCATCACCATCAGCTACGAAAACGCAACGAGGACCGCGACCGTTAGGTCAGGGCCCTCGATTCCGTATCGCTATAGAGAGTGTCCGAGGGGGGACTTGAACCCCCACGCCCGATAAAGGGCACTAGCACCTCAAGCTAGCGCGTCTGCCATTCCGCCACCCGGACAAGGTGCCTGTCGCCTCGGCGGGATGTTCCCCCGTGGCGACACGGACAACCATACCAAGGTTTCGCACTGCCTTTCACCTGCGTTTTCCGTGCTTCCGGGCGGTGGTGGGCGGGGTGCACGATGGGTGTCCGGTCGGTCACGTGCGTCGGGGCATGAGCCGGTCCTCCGGGAAGTCGCCGGGCGGTCTCTCCCCCTGTCGGTCCGCGGGTCACCGCGAGGACCAGGGGGCTGCCACCGGCGAACGCGCGGTGCCAGGACGCGCCGGAGCCGCCGAACGGTTCGTCGGGGTCACCGCGGGAGCTCGGGACGCCGTGGCCCGCCTCGAAGGTGCGGCAGGGCAGTGGGGCCCTTCCCGCGGGTGGTGCGGCAAGGGCCCCCGCCGTTCGGCCGGGCGGGGCGGTCAGCGGCGCCGCTCGCGCAGGGCCGCCATGTTGTCGTAGCTGATCTTGGCCTCGCGCAGCGACTGCGCCGCGTCGGTGGCGCTCGGGGAGTTGTCGTCCTCGACCATGGGGTTGTGGTAGTTCCGCTGACCGACGCGGGAGAAGAACGTCGTGTAGTCGATGACGCCCGTTCCGAAGGGCACCATCTCGTAGCCCATGCCGTTGGTCGTGCTGACGACGCCGTCCTTGGCGTGGAACAGCGGGTAGCGCTTGTTGTGGCGGACGACCAGGCCGGCCGGGTCGAAGACGTTCCTCCGGGTGGAGCCGTCGTGGGCGGTGTACGTGTGGAACTTGTACTGGGCGACGTGCGCCCAGAAGACGTCCATCTCCAGCCAGACGAGCCGGGGGTCGGTGATCTTCAGGAAGTACTCCAGCTTCCGGATGCCGGAGCTGCGGGTCGGCCGGCCCTGGGCGTCGAGCGGGCCGCCGTCGAGCAGGAAGTCGTACGCGCTGTCGTGGTTGTGGGTGTAGAGCTTGATGCCCTCGCGGTGGGCGATCTCTCCGAGTACGTTCCACTTGTCGGCGGCCACGTCCCAGTCGGCGCGGTAGGAGCTGCCGGTGGGGTCGCCGCCGGTGCCCATGTGGTCCATGCCGAGGATGTTGGCGATCTCCAGGTGCTTCTTGAAGGTGTCCAGGTCGGCCGTGGTGAGCGGCCAGGAGGACGGGATGAAGCCGTGGTTGCCCTGGGCGCGCAGCCCGTACTCGTCGAGCCAGGAGCGCAGCAGCCTGGCGCCCGCCGCGGATTCCAGGCCGGCCCCGCCGGGGGCGTTGGCGTGCTGGTTGTAGCCGGCGAACTCCACCTGGCGGTAGCCGTGGCGGGCCAGTTGCCCGAACACCTCGCGGAAGCCGGAGGGGAGGTCGCTCGCGAGGGGGTCGCGGGCGGTGGCGTCACGGACGGTGTAGAGGATGATGCCGCGCTTGTGGGGCGGGACGAGCACCTGCCCGCGTCCGTGTCCGTGGTCGTGCTCGCGGTCTCTACCCCGGTCGTGGGCCAGTGCGGGGGCGGCGCCGAAGACGGGGGCGGCGACGGCTCCGGCCGCCACGGCGGTGCAGGTGCTGAGGAAGCGGCGCCGGTCCACACCGAGGGTGCGGCGCAGTGCCTCGTCCGGGGCGTCGGCGGCGGACGCGGTGGCGGCCTCGGTGCGGGAGCGGTCGGAATGCGGGGTCACGAGTGGCCTGCCTTCTCGGTCGTGGCCGGCTCCGGTCCGCCGGGACCGGCCGTTGTCAGTGTCGTGTGTTTCACTCTCAGTAGTCGGATCTCGGGTGGCGTACCGGGGGTGCGTCAGCCGAGTCCGGCCAGGTGGAGCAGGAGTTGTTTGACATCGGTGGCCGCGACGCGGTCGCCGACGACGTGGGGGGTGGAGCAGATGAGGAGCGGACCGTCGTCGTCGCTCGCGGGGAGGCGGCCGTGGCTGCCGCGGATGGGTGAGGGGTCCAGAGGCACGACCGCCATGCGGTAGCGCAGGCCGAGTTTCTTGCGGGCCAGGGCGGTGGCCGCCTTGACCCTGACGTAGGGGTCGAGCGGGTCCATGAACAGCTCGACCGGGTCGTAGCCGGGTTTGCGGTGGATCTCGACGAGCTGCGCGAAGTCGGGCGCGCGGGCGTCGTCGAGCCAGTAGTAGTACGTGAACCAGGCGTCGGGTTCGGCGACGGCGACGAGTTCGCCGGAGCGCGGGTGGTCGAGGTGGTGGGCCTTCTTGCCCTCGTCGTCGAGGAGCCGTTCGATGCCGGGCAGGCCGTCGAGGGCGGCCCGGGTGGCGGCGAGGTCCTCGGGCCGGCGCACGTAGACGTGGGCGATCTGGTGATCGGCGACGGCGAAGGCGCGGGAGGTCATCGGGTCGAGGTACTCCATGCCGTCCTGGGTGTGCACCTCGAGCAGCCCGGCGCGGCGCAGGGCGCGGTTGATGTCCACGGGCCGGTCGGCGCGGGTGATGCCGTACTCGGACAGGGCGACGACGGTGCGGCCCTCGGCGCGGGCGTCGTCCAGCAGCGGGGTGAGGGCTGCGTCGAGGTCGGCGGCCGCCTTCAGGGAGCGCGGGTCGTCGGGGCCGAAGCGCTGCAGGTCGTAGTCGAGGTGAGGGAGGTAGCACAGGGCGAGATCGGGGTGGCGGGTGCGCAGGATGTGGCGGGTGGCGTCGATGATCCACCGGCTGGAGACGAGGTCGGCGCCGGGGCCCCAGAAGTGGAAGAGGGGGAACGTGCCGAGTGCGTCGGTGAGTTCGTCGTGGAGGGCCGCCGGGCGGGTGTAGCAGTCGGGTTCCTTGCGGCCGTCGGCGTAGTAGACCGGGCGGGGGGTGACGGTGATGTCGGTGTCGGCGCCCATGGCGTACCACCAGCAGATGTTGGCGACCGTGTAGCCGGGGTGGGCGCGGCGGGCGGCGTCCCAGAGCTTGTCGCCGGCGACGAGGCCGTTGTGCTGCCGCCACAGCAGCACCTCGCCGAGTTCGCGGAAGTACCAGCCGTTGCCGACGATGCCGTGCTCGGACGGCGTGGCGCCGGTCAGGAAGGTGGACTGGGCGGCGCAGGTGACGGCGGGCAGGACGGTGCCGAGCGGCGCGCTGCTGCCGGTGCGGGCGAGGGCCGTCAGGCGGGGCATGTGGGCGAGGAGGCGGGGGGTGAGGCCGACGACGTCCAGGACCAGGAGCGGGGTGGGGCGTTCGGCGGACGGCGCGGGTGCCGGTGGCTGGGTCACGGCAGCTCCTTCAGTCCGAGGTCGGTGAGCAGGTCGCGGGCGAGGGCGAGTTCGGCGGCGATCCCGTCGGCGAGCCGGCCCCGGGTGGCCGGGCGCAGCTCGGGCGGCAGGGCCTGCCAGGTGTAGGTCTCGATCTCGAGGTGGCGGGTCAGCGGGTGCGGGCCGCCGACGAGCCGGGCCAGGGCGTCGTTGAGGACCGGGAGGGTGGAGGTGAGGGGCGCGGCGGGGGCCGCGTGCAGGGGGACGTGGAAGTGGGCGCGCCAGGGGGCCGCGTCGGGCAGGGCGTCACCGGTCAGGGCCTCGGTCAGGTCGTCCGTGCCGCGCAGGCCGGCGCGGGTGGCGGTGCGGGTCTGGTGCAGGAAGCGGGGTTCGGCGAAGGCGGCCAGGGCCTCACGGACCTCGGGGAGGTGGGGTTGTCCGGCGTGCAGGGCGGCGGAGAGCTGGGCCTTGACCATGGGCACACCGGCCCGGGTGAGGTCGTCCAGGGCGGTGTGCGGGTCTTCGAAGGAGGTGGCGAGGTGGCAGGTGTCGACGCAGATGCCGACGCGGTCGTGGGCGATCGCGGTGAGCGGGGCGATGGCGTCACGAGTGGTCTCGACGACGCAGCCGGGTTCCGGTTCCAGGCCGACGCGGACGGAGCGGCCGGTCAGTTCCTGGAGGGCGTCGAGGCGCAGGGCGAGGGTGCGCAGGGCGGTGCGGGCCGTCTTCGCCCGCTGCTCGTCGTAGGCGGTGCGCCAGGCGAGGGGCAGGGTGGAGATGCTGCCGTCGGTGACGTCGTCGGGGAGCAGTCCGGCGAGGACACGGGCCAGGGAGGTGGTGTGTTCCAGGCGCTCGGGGTCGGCCCAGTCCGGTGTGTAGACGCGGTACTTGACCTCCTCGGCGCCGAATCCCTGATAGGGGAAGCCGTTGAGCGTGACGACCTCCAGGCCGCGCCGGTCGAGTTCCGTGCGCAGGCCGCGCAGCGCGGAGGGGTCGCCGACGAGGGTGCGGGCGGCGTCCGCGGCGAGCCACAGGCCGATGCCCAGCCGGTCGCGGCCGAGGCGGCGGCGGACGGGCTCGCAGTGGTCGCGGAGCTGGGCGAGGACGCCGTCGAGGGTCTCGGCGGGGTGGACGTTGGTGCAGTAGGCGAGGTGGACGGTGGAGCCGTCGGGGTGGCGGAAGCGCATGCGTCACGCCCTCCGCGCGGGCTCGCCGGCGTCCGCGGCTGCGGGGTGGGCGCCCGCGCCGGGCTCCGGGGAGCCGGGCCCGTCGTGGCGGCGGGCGGGGTCCCCGGGGGCGGCGCCGTCCTGCGGGCCGGTGGCGTCCTCGGGTGCGCCGCGCGGGCCCTCAGAGGCGGCGTCGTCCCGCGGGCCGGTGGCGTCCTTGGGTACGCCGCGCAGGACGGAGTTGCCCTCGTGGGTGGCGCCGGGGGCGGCGACGTCGAGGTTCAGGCGGCCGCTGAGCCCGTAGAAGGCGACGGGGTTGCGCCACAGCACCCGGTCGACGTCGTCCTCGGTGAAGCCCTCGGCGAGCATCAGGTCGGCGACCTTGCGGGTCTTGAGGGGGTCGCTCCTGCCCCAGTCGGCGGCGGAGTTCACCAGGACCTGCTCGGGGCCGTAGGCGCGCAGGATCGCCACCATCCGCTCCTCGTCCATCTTGGTGTCCGGGTAGACGGAGAAGCCGAGCCAGGCGCCGCTGTCCTTGGCCTCCTTGACGGTGGTCTCGTTGAGGTGGTCGACCAGGACCCGGTCGACGGGAAGCGCGGACTCCCTGACGACGTCCAGGGTGCGGCGCAGCCCGGCGAGCTTGTCGCGGTGCGGGGTGTGGACCAGGGCGGGCAGGCCGTGGTCGGCGGCGAGCTGGAGCTGGGCGGCGAGGGCGGTGTCCTCGGCGGGGGTCATGGAGTCGTAGCCGATCTCGCCGACGGCCACCACGTGGTCCTTCACGAGGTACCGGGGCAGCGCGTCGAGGACGGGCGTGCAGCGCGGGTCGCCCGCCTCCTTGGGGTTGAGGGCGAGGGTGCAGTGGTGGGCGATGCCGTACTGGGCGGCGCGGAAGGGCTCCCAGCCGAGGAGCGAGTCGAAGTAGTCGAGGAAGGAGGCCGGGGAGGTGCGGGGCTGGCCCAGCCAGAAGGAGGGTTCGACGACGGCGCGGACGCCCGCGGCGTACATGGCCTCGTAGTCGTCGGTGGTGCGCGACGTCATGTGGATGTGGGGGTCGAAGATGCGCATCAGGACTCCTTGCCGTGGGGGTCGACCGGGCCGCCGGGCGGGGCCGCGGACTCGGTCAGGGCCAGGACGCGGTGCAGGTCCGCGGGGACGGGGCGCCCCGCGGCGGTGCGTTCCGCGGCGTAGTCGCCGAGCATGCGGGCGAGTTCGCCGTCGCCCCGGGCGCGCCGGTCCAGGTCCGCCACGTGGTCGAGGGCGACGCCGGTGAACAGGCACTTCAGGACGGCGTGCCGCCAGGCGTGGGCGTCCAGGTGCCGGGCGGCGTAGGGGCCGAGGGCAGCGGCGACCAGCCGGGTGTCGTTGGTGCGCAGGGCGTCCTCGACGAGCGGGAGGGCGTCGGGGCCGTCGGGCACGAGGTGCGGCAGGGCGTGCAGGACGGCGCGGCGTTCGTCGGCGGTGCCCTGGGAGTAGACCCGGGTCAGGGCGTCGGCGTCGGCGCGGGCCGCGTGCAGGACGAGGACGCGGGCGGCGTCGGCGTGGGCGGGGCCGCAGCGGCGGCCGGCCTCGGCCAGGCGCAGTTCCCACACGGAGATGGGCCCATGGGCGCCGGGGTGGTTGGCGGCCTCGTCCAGGGCCTGGTCGAGCCAGGCGCGGGCGGCTCCGTCCAGCCGCTCGTCGAGGCGGCGGCGCAGTTCGGCGGGCGGGGTGACGGCGGGGGTGGTGCCGTCACCGGGGGCCGCCGGTCCGCCGGTGGTGTCTGCCTCCGGGGTGGCCGATGTGGCATGGGGGCGGGTCATGGGGTTCTGCTCCCTTCGAAGGTGGCGGAGGGATCGCCGTGCGGGGGGACGGGGACGGAAGGGGCGGCGCGGCGGAGGAACGGCAGGGAGTGGGCGGCGAAGTGGGGGCCAGCGTGGGAGTGGCGGGGCAGTTCGACGACGGTCAGACCCTCGTAGCCGGTGGCGGCGAGGGCGGCGAGGACGGGCGGGAAGTCGATCTCTCCGTCTCCGAGGGGGAGGTGTTCGTGGACGCCCCGGCGCATGTCCTCGATCTGGACGTGGCGCAGCCAGGGGGCGGCGTCGCGTACGCAGTCGGCGGGCGGGAGGGGTTCGAGGCACTGGCAGTGGCCGAGGTCCAGGGTGAGGCCGAGGGGCTCGGGGTCACCGAGGGTGCGGCGCAGGTGGTGGAAGTCGGCGAGGGTGGCGAGGAGGTGGCCGGGTTCCGGTTCGACGGCGAGCGGGACGCCGGCGGCAGCGGCGGCGTCCAGGACCGGGGTGAGGGTCTCGGCGAGGCGCTTCCAGGCGGTGTCCTCGTCGGTGCCGTCGGGCACGATGCCGCTGAAGCAGTGCACGGCGTGCGCGCCGAGGTCGGCGGCGACGCGGACCGCCCGCAGGAGGAGGTCGACCCGGCGGGCGCGGTCCTCCGGGTCGGCGTCCAGCAGTGAGGGGCCGTGCTTGCGGCGGGGGTCGAGCACGTAGCGGGCACCGGTCTCCACGGTCACGCCGAGCCCGAACTCCTCCAGCCGGTGCGCCACCCGGCGGGTGCGGGCGGCGAGGTCCGGGGCGAGCGGGTCGAGGTGCATGTGGTCGAGGGTCAGGCCGACGCCGTCGTAGCCGAGGTCGGCGAGGAGGGCGAGGGCGTCGTCGAGACGGAGGTCGGCGAGGCCGTTGGTGCCGTAGCCGAAGCGGAGGGGGGTGGGTGTGCACCGGTTCACGTCCCGGCGCACCTCCCGGGCGGGGCGGCCGCCCGCGTCCCGGCTCGCCTCCGGGGCCGGGGCCGGGGCCGGGGCAGGACCGTTTCCGACGGTGTCCCGGCTCGCGCTCCGGTTCGGGGTCGGGGTCGGGGTCACGTGATGCTCACCTTCCTCATGTCGGCCCTCCTCGCGAACATCCGGCCGGCCGGGGCGAGGGCCGCGACCAGGAGGGAGGTGACGGTCGCGCCGGAGCGGGCGGCCAGCGCGGCCTGGAGCGGGACGGTGGCGCGAATACCACCAGCGACCGCGCGCTGGGTGAGCGGGGGTGACGGGTTCAGCGCGGCGTGGGCGTAGGGGCGGGCGGCCGTGGCGGCGTAGGCGGTGGCCAGGACGGTGGCGAGGGCGCCGGTGGTCCCGGGCGGGCGCCCGGCCCGGCTGGAGCCCGGCAGGCCGGGGGCGGCTGCTGCCCGCCGGCCTGCCGGGGGTCGGGTGCGGCGGTGGGTGACCAGGTGGGTCAGCGCCCCCGTGGTCGCGAGGGCCGCCAGCGGAGCCAGGGCCGAGCCGCCGGTGGTCTCCCGGCGGGAGACGGCCGTGACCGCCAGGGTGTGGCTGCCGAGCAGCGCGGCGGAGGGCAGTGCGGCCCGGGTGCCGCCACCGGTGGCCGCGGCGCCCAGGAGCAGATCGAGTGCTCGGGCGGTCGCCATGGCCGCGGGACCGGCGGGCGTGTGCTTCAGGGCGAGGTCGTAGGCCCAGACGGTGGCCGCCAGGGGCGCGGCCACCGCGAGGGCGCGGCGCCCCGCGCCGGCGGCGAGCGCGAGCCCGGCGCCGGTGAGGGCCGCGGCGGCGGTGAGGGCGGCGGCCGGGCGGATACGGCCGGACGGCAGCGGGCGGTGCGGACGTTCCACGGCGTCCTCGGCGCGGTCCGCCCAGTCGTTCAGGGCCATGCCGGCCTGGTACAGGCACAGGGAGGAGCCGATGGCGAGCAGGGTCCGGGGCCCGGGACGCGCGCCGGCGGCCGCCGCGCCGGCCAGGGCGTCACCGGGGACGGTGAGCAGCGCGGGCAGCCGCAGCAGTTCGGCCCAGGCGCCAGCGCGGTCCGGGCGCGGGCCGCGGTCGCGGGGCGCCGCGCCGTGCCCGCGGGCCGGGCCGGCTGCCGCCGCCGTCGGAGCGGGTCCGGCCTTCGCCGTGACGGTCGTGCGGCTCATCGCCGCGTCCCGCGGTCCTCGGCGTCGTCGCGCAGCCGCCCGGCCAGGCGCCTCAGCTCCGCGTACTGCTCGGCCAGTGACGACGGGCCGTCGCCGACCGGGTCCTTGAAGTAGAAGCCCAGTTCGCTCAGCGGGCCGGTCAGGCCCTTCTCCCGGGCGCGGACGGTCAGCCGGGCCAGGTCGAGGACGAGGGGGGCGGCGAGGGCCGAGTCGCAGCCCTGCCAGGTGGTCTGCAGGATCATGCGGGCGCCGAGGAAGCCGTCGAAGGCGATGTGGTCCCAGGCCGTCTTCCAGTCGCCGAGGGCCGGCACGTCGTCGATGTGGACCTGGCCCTCGGGGGTGGTGCCGAGGGTGTCGGCGAGGACGCGTTCCTTGCCGGCGTTCTTGGCGGCGGCGGCCGCGGGGTCGGCGAGGGCGGCGCCGTCGCCGCCGCCCAGGAGGTTGGTGCCGGACCAGGCCCGTACGGTGAGGGCGCGCTGCAGGAACATGGGGCCGAGCACGGAGCGCAGCAGGGTCTGCCCGGTCTTGCCGTCACGGCCCGCGTACGGCAGGCCCGAGGAGGCGGCGAGCGGGGCCAGGGCGGGATGGTGCAGGCCCGTGGACGGGGTGAAGTTGACGTAGGGGCAGCCGGCGCGCAGGGCGGCCGCCGCGTAGAGGGAGCTGGGCGGCAGGGTGCCGTCGGTGGGGGCCGGCTCGGTGGAGGCCACGTTGATCACGACGGCGCCCGCGAGGTCCTGGCGGTGCACGAAGTCGCGGATGTCGGCCGCGAACACGTCGATCCACTGGTCCTGGGTGCGCCCGGTGTCACCGGGCGGCGGACCGCCGGGCCTGATCTCCCGGTCGGCGGCGACGAGTTCGGCGTGCACGGCGGACGGCAGGCCGTGCGGCAGGACGCCGCCGGCGGCGAGGTGCTCGGCGCGCTTGGGCAGCGGGCAGTCGAGGGTGTCGTGGCCGCCGAAGACGAGGGACGGCAGCGGGGGCAGACCGCAGGAGGCGAAGTCGAGGGTCTCGGTGACCATGCCGGTCGGCGGGTGGAGCCCGGCGGCGACGGCGGCGCAGCCCGCGATCGCGGTCGTGGCGACGGATCCGCGCGCGCCGATCAGCCAGACGCCGAAGCGGGGGGCCGGGGAAGGGGCGGGGAAGGACGGTTCGGCGGACATGGGCAGCCTCCTTGTCGTACGCGAACCGGGTGCGAGCGCCGGGGGGGACGAGCGGGGTGCCGGGCGCGGGCCCGGCGGGACGGCGGGCGGAGGTCCGGCGTCCTCCGCCCGCCGCCGTTCCGTGGCCCTGAGGGCCTGTGCCGGCCTGTTCGGCCTGTGCGGCCTGTTTCGAGTTCCGCGACTGCGCCCCGACGCCCGGCACGCACGCTCACCGCACGGTGCCGCAGGGCCGGTGGCTGCGCCGCATGATCTGCCGCACCGCACGCCGGTCGCACGCACCGGACGCCGCAGCGCCCGTGCTCCGCGCGGATGACGCGGAACTCGGAACAGGCCTCAGGAGGGCAGTTCCTTCAGCTGGATGTCGCGGAAGGAGACCTGGTCGCCGGCGCCGTGGTTCTGCAGGCCGATGTAGCCGTCGGTCAGGCTCCGCTCGGGGTCCTTGTTGGTGAAGTCGTTGATCTTGACTCCGTTGAGGAACACCTGAAGGCGTTCGCCCTGGACCTTGATCTCGTAGGAGTTCCACTGGCCGGGCGGGCGCAGGACCTGGTCACGGGCTTTGATGTTCGCCGCCTTGAACGTGTAGATCGCACCCGTGGTGCGGTCCACGGCGTCCGTGGCGTCGATCTGGACCTCGTAGCCCTTGTTCACCGCGGACCAGGGGTCGTCGGAGGCCGGGAAGCCCACGAAGACACCGGAGTTGTCGTCGCCCCGCATCTTCCAGTCGAGCTTGAGCGAGTACGACTTCAGCTCCTTGGCCTGGTACCAGAGCAGCCCCATGCCGCCCTCGGACTCCAGGGTGCCGTCCTTGACGTCGAACTTTCCGGGGCCGGCCTGCTTCCAGCCGTCCAGGGTGTGGCCGTTGAAGATCTTCCGGTAGCCCTTGTCCGGCTTGCAGTCCGCCTTCACCTGGCCGGTTGCGTACCGCAGGCCGCCGAGCAGATGGGTGCGGAAGGCCTCGTCGGCGTACGACTCCTTGGTGTGGCCGCCGCCGGTGTAGAAGGAGCGGCCGCCGCCGTAGTTCTGGCACCAGGCGATCGGGTGGTCGCCCTTCATGGTGCCGCCCTGGTAGGTGGTCTCGTCGAGGGTGGCGAGGACCTTGGCCTGCTCGCGCGGGTTGGTGCGGTAGTTGTACCACTCGTCGGTGCGCTCCCAGGCGTCGCCCAGGTGCGCGGTGGCCGGGTGGTCGTGGTCCTCGACGCGGACGGTGGCCTTCTGGATGGCCGGGTGGGAGTCGAACCAGGCGCCGACGAGGCCTCCGTAGAAGGGCCAGTCGTACTCGGTGTCGGCGGCGGCGTGGACACCCATGTAGCCGCCGCCGTTCCTCACGTAGTTCTCGAACGCCTTCTGCTGGTCCGCGTCGAGGACGTCACCGGTGGTGGACAGGAAGACCACCGCGTCGTACTTGGCGAGGTTGGCCGTGGTGAACTGCCCGGCCTCCTCGGTGGCGTCGACCGTGATGCCGGCCGGGCCGCCGAGTTCCTTCAGCGCGGCGATGCCGGCCGGGATGGAGTCGTGGCGGAAGCCGGCGGTCCTGGAGAAGACCAGGACCTTCTTGCCGCTCTTGAAGGGCTGGTCGGAGAACTCGAAGTCGTCCACGTCGAACAGCGCGCCCGCGCCGCCCTTGAAGACCAGGTAGATGTCGGTGGTCTTCTTCGGCAGCGACCGCAGGGGCACGTCGACGTTCTGGAACGTCTCCCAGCTGCCGGTCGGCGGGATGTACGCCGAGCCGTGCAGCGTGCCGGTGGGCGAGCCGGTGCGCAGCTCGACGAAGCCGCCGGCGCCGCCGGAGGAGGCCCGTACGGTCATCTTCTTCTGCCCGTCGAACCGGTAGGGGCTGAAGGAGATCCAGTCCCCGTCGTTGATGTCGCCGACGGTCTTGCCGCCGTTGGCGCCGGCCTTGTCGATCACCGACACGCCCTGCTGGGCGCCGAAGTGCTCGGCCTGGCGGTGCAGCGGCTGGAGCACGGTGCGCGCGGTGCCGGTCAGGGCCTCCTGGCCGTTGGCCCCGCCGTCGGTGTAGTCGGCGCCCACGACGCCGTAGATGTTGGCGTTGGGGTCGTGTCCGCCGTCCCCGGCGGGCGGCTCGAGGGTGCCCTCACAGCCCGTCTCGCTGGTCAGCTCGTGGGCGTGGGAGTCGTGGCCGAGGCTGTAGACGACCTTGACCCTGGAGCAGTCGACGGTCTCTTCGGGGTCGGTGACCGTCACTTTGAAGGGCACGGGCCGGCCGAACGCGGCCAGGGTGCCGTTGCCGGGAACGTCGATCCTCACCTCGGGCTCGGTGTTGCCGACCACGATGCGGACGCTGGCGTTGCCGGTGTTGCCCTCGGGGTCCTTCGCTGTGAAGGTCGCGGTGTAGGTGCCGACCTTCTTGTACGTGTGGGTGGGGGTGAGGCCCTCGCCCTTGGTGCCGTCGCCGAAGTCCCAGCCGTAGGTGAGGTCCGGGGAGTCGGCGTCCTTGGCGGTGGCGGTGAACTTCACCTTCAGGCCGGCCGCGCCGGAGGTCCTGTCCGCGCTGACCTCGGTGATCGGGGAGAAGCCGTCCTCGGCGTTCTCGATCCGGTACAGGGCGGAGTCCTTGTCGCCCTGGAACCAGGACAGACCGTAGTCCAGGACGTAGAGCGCGCCGTCGGGGCCGAACTCCATGTCCATGATCTGGGTGCCGGTCCACGGGAAGTCGTTGATCTTCGCGACCGTGCCGTCGTCGTTCTGCTCGATCCGCTTGATCCAGCGGCGGCCGAACTCACCGGCGAAGAAGTCGCCGTCGTACTCAGCGGGGAACTTCACCTTGGAGTCGAGGTCCGGGTCGTAGCGGTAGACCGGGCCGCCCATGGGGGACTCGGAGCCGCTGCCGAACTCGGGCACGGAGTCGTCGTCGTACGGGATCCAGGCGGCCTGGGCGGGCGGCAGGTCGACGAGGCCGGTGTTGTGCCGGGAGGTGTTCTTCGGGGCGGCGCAGTCGAAGGTCTCGCCGGAGGTGCCGGTGGCGAAGTCGTAGTCGACGTACGGGTCGTTGTCGCCGGTGCAGAAGGGCCAGCCGAAGTTGGCGGCCTTGGTGACCTTGGCGAACTCGACCTGCCCGGCCGGGCCCCGCTTCGGGTCGGCGGCACCGGCGTCGGGGCCGTAGTCGCCGACGTAGACCGTGCCGGTCTTCTTGTCCACGCTGATCCGGAACGGGTTGCGGAAGCCCATCGCGTAGATCTCGGGGCGGGTCTTCTCGGTGCCGGGCGGGAAGAGGTTGCCCTCCGGGATGGTGTACGAGCCGTCCTCGGCGACCTTGATGCGCAGGATCTTGCCGCGCAGGTCGTTGGTGTTGGCGGCGCTGCGGCGGGCGTCGAAGGCCGGGTTGCGGTCGGGTCGCTCGTCGATCGGCGTGTAGCCGTCGGAGGCGAAGGGGTTGGTGTCGTCGCCGGTCGACAGGTAGAGGTTGCCCTCGGCGTCGAAGGCGATGTCGCCGCCGACGTGGCAGCAGATGCCGCGGGAGGCCGCGACGTCCAGGACCTTCTTCTCGCTGGCCATGTCCAGCGTGCCGTTGGGGTTGAGGACGAAGCGGGAGAGGCGGTTGACGCCGTCGAACTTCCTGAAGTCCTCGGCGGTGCCGTTCTCCGGGGCGTCGCCCGCGGGGGTGTCGAGCGGCGGGGCGTAGTACAGGTAGACCGCCCGGTTGTGCGCGAAGTCCGGGTCGATGCCGACGCCCTGCAGGCCCTCCTCGTCGTGGTTGTAGACGGGGATCCTGCCGGCGACCTTGGTGACGCCACCCTGGTCGGTCAGGCGGAGTGTGCCGTCGCGGGCGGTGTGCAGGACGCTGCGGTCGGGGAGCACGGCGAGCGACATCGGCTCGCCCATCTCGGGTTCGCCCTTGGCGAGCGGCACCTGCTGGAACTGCCCCTGGGCGGCCGCCGGTGCGTCGTGCTCCGGGTGGCCGGGGTGGGCGCCGGCGACCGTCGCCGGGGTGCCCACGGCCAGCAGCAGGCCGGTGAACAGGGCGAGACCGGTGCGGAGCCCGGGACGACGCCTCATGGCGTTGGTGGTTTTGAGTCTGCTTCTGTGCACGAAGTCCCTCCGGGAACGGGGTGGGGCCGTACGGAACAGGTGCGAAGACATGTGGTGCGTGCGGGCGCCGGGGTGCGCCGTCACCCCGGAGGCGTGGGGGGCCTGGACACGTCAGGGACGGTAACCGCGTTCTTCCGGGGCGAACACCCCTTGCGCCAAAACTGGTTGAACTTTTCCCCCACACAGGACAAAGCGGGGTCCGGGCAGCCCGGACCGGGGACCGGCGGATGCTCCGGCCCCCGGTCCGACCTGCCGTCGGACCTGCGGTTCAGCTGTTGAACGCGGCGTCGAAGGACGCGCTGGGCGGCTCGAAGTCGTAGGCCTTCAGCCGGGCCAGCGCCTCGGGGGCGCCCTGGAGCCGGTCCATGCCGGCGTCCTCCCACTCCACGGAGACGGGGCCCTGGTAGTCGATGGACCGCAGCATCCGGAAGACGTCCTCCCAGGGGACGTCACCGTGGCCGGCGGACACGAAGTCCCAGCCGCGGCGCGGGTCGCCCCACGGCAGGTGGGAGCCGAGCCGGCCGTTGCGGCCGTCGAGCCGGGTGCGGGCCTCCTTGCAGTCGACGTGGTAGATCCGGTCGCGGAAGTCCCACAGGAAGCCGACCGGGTCCAGGTCCTGCCACACGAAGTGCGAGGGGTCGAAGTTCAGGCCGAAGGCCGGCCGGTGGCCCACCGCGTCCAGTGCGCGCTGCGTCGTCCAGTAGTCGTAGGCGATCTCGCTGGGGTGGACCTCGTGCGCGAACCGCACGCCCTCGGCGTCGAAGACGTCCAGGACGGGGTTCCAGCGCTCGGCGAAGTCCTCGTAGCCGCGTTCGATCATCGACTCGGGGGCGGGCGGGAACATGGCGACCAGGTGCCAGATGGCGGAGCCGGTGAAGCCGATGACGGTGTCCACGCCGAAGGCGGCCGCGGCGCGGGCGGTGTCGGCGATCTCGGCGGCCGCCCGCCGCCGGACGCCCTCGGCGTCGCCGTCGCCCCAGATGCGGGCCGGCAGGATCGCGCGGTGGCGTTCGTCGATGATGGCGTCGCACACCGCCTGGCCGACCAGGTGGTTGGAGATGGCCCAGCACTTCAGGCCGTACTTGTCGAGGAGCTGGTGGCGGGAGGTCAGGTAGGACGGGTCGGCGAGGGCCTTGTCGACCTCGAAGTGGTCTCCCCAGCAGGCGAGTTCGAGGCCGTCGTAGCCGAACTCGCGGGCCAGGCGGCAGACCTCCTCGAGCGGGAGGTCGGCCCACTGGCCGGTGAAGAGTGTGAAGGTGCGCGGCATCTGGCGGGGCCTCCTCAGACCGCGATCGGGGTGTAGACGGAGTTCTTCTCGGCGCTCTCCTCCACCGCCGCGAGCACGCGCTGCACCTGCAGCCCGTCGGCGAAGGAGGGTTCGGGCGCGCGTCCCTCGGCGATCGCGTGCACGAGGTCGCGGGCCTGGTGCACGAAGGTGTGCTCGTAGCCGAGGCCGTGGCCGGGCGGCCACCAGGCGTCGAGGTAGGGGTGGTCGGGTTCGGTGACGAGGATGCGGCGGAAGCCGGCGTGGGCGCCCGCCTCGGTGCCGTCGTGGTACGACAGCTCGTTCAGGCGCTCCAGGTCGAAGGCCAGCGAGCCGCGCTCGCCGTTGAGTTCGATGCGCAGGGCGTTCTTGCGGCCGGTGGCGTAGCGGGTGGCCTCGAAGGAGGCGAGGGCGCCGGAGGCGAAGCGGCCGGTGAACACGGCTGCGTCGTCGACCGTGACCTGGCCGGTGCCGGCGGTGGCGACGCCGGACAGTCCGCTGGTCGCGCCGCTGGGCAGGGGCCGCTCCCGTACGAAGGTCTCGGTGAGCGCGGAGACGCCGGCGAGCGGTTCACCCGCCAGGTACTGGGCGAGGTCGACGATGTGCGCGCCGAGGTCGCCGAGCGAGCCCGACCCGGCGGACTCGCGGCGCAGCCGCCAGGTCAGCGGGAAGGAGGGGTCCACCAGCCAGTCCTGGAGGTAGGTCACGCGGACGTGGCGCAGGGTGCCGATCCGGCCCTCGGCGACCATCCGGCGGGCGAGCGCCGTGGCGGGTACGCGGCGGTAGTTGAAGCCGACCATCGCCACCTGGCCGCGTGCGGCGGCCTCTTCGGCGGCCCGTGTCATGGCCTCCGCCTCGGCGACGGAGTTGGCGAGCGGCTTCTCGCACAGCACGTGCTTGCCGGCGGCGAGCGCGGCCAGCGAGATCTCGGCGTGGCTGTCTCCGGGAGTGCAGACGTCGACGACGTCGATGTCGTCCCGGGCGATCAGGGCGCGCCAGTCCGTCTCGGTGGACTCCCAGCCGTGCCGGTCGGCGGCCGCCCGCACGGCCGCCGCGTCCCGGCCGCAGACCGCGGTGAGCACCGGACGCCGGGGCAGGTCGAAGACGCGGCCCGCGGTGCGCCAGCCCTGGGAGTGGGCGGCGCCCATGAAGGCGTAGCCGACCATGCCGACGCGCAGGGGTGGTGTGCGGTCGCCGCCGGGGGTGTCCGGTCGCCCGGAGTGCCGCCGTGTCCCGCCGTCCGCTGTCTCTGACTGCTGGGGCTGTCCCATGCGGATGTCCTCCTCGTCCTGGTCGTGCCGGGTCGGCGGCGTGAGCCGTACGGGGGGTGCGGGCGGCGTGTCACCGGAAGCCGGTGGGCATGTACTGGTCGACGTTGTCCTTGTCGACGACGGCCGAGTACAGGGTGATCGACGACGGGATCTCGTACTCGGCGAGGCCGCCGACGCCCTTGCCCTGGCCGAGGGCGCGGGCGAGGTCGATCGCGGAGGCGGCCATGGTGGGCGGGTACAGGACGGTCGCCTTGAGCACGCCGTCGTCCCGTTTGATGGCCTGGAACGCGGAGAGGGCGCCGGCCCCGCCGACCATGAGGAAGTCGTCCCGGCCGGCCTGCTGGACGGCGCGCAGGGCGCCCACGCCCTGGTCGTCGTCATGGTTCCACAGGGCGTCGAAGGCGGACTGGGCCTGCAGGAGCTGGGCCATCTTGGCCTGGCCCGACTCGACGGTGAACTCGGCGGCCTGGCGGGCCACCTTCTTGATGTTGGGGTAGTTCTTGAGCGCGTCGTCGAACCCTTGCGTGCGCTGCTTGGTCAGCTCCAGGTTGTCCAGGCCCGCGAGTTCGACGACGCGGGCGTTCGGCTTGTCCTTGAGCTTCTCCCCGATGTAGTGGCCGGCGCTGAGGCCCATGCCGTAGTTGTCGCCGCCGATCCAGCAGCGGTAGGCCTGCGGGGTGTCGAAGATGCGGTCGAGGTTGACGACGGGGATGCCCGCGCGCATCGCCTTCAGGCCGACCTGGGTGAGGGCCTTGCCGTCGGCGGGCAGGACCACGAGGACGTCGACCTTCTTGTTGATCAGGGTCTCGATCTGGCCGATCTGCGCGGCGGTGTCGTTGGAGCCCTCGGTGATCTCCAGGGTGACGTCGGAGTACTTCCCGGCGCGGCTCTTGGCGTTGTCGTTGATCGCGTTCAGCCAGCCGTGGTCGGCCCGCGGGCCGGCGAAGCCGATGGTGACGTGCTTGCCGGGCTTGTCGTCGGCGGCGGGCCGGTCGGCGGCGGCCGGCTCGGCGTCCTTAGGCTCGTTGCTCGTGCACCCCGTGAGCAGGACACCGGCGGAGACGGCCGCGGTCCCGAAGATCAGTCCTCTGCGACTGGTGACAGGTGTCGGCTGTGGCATGGCGGTGAACCCTTTCCTCAGGTCGTGTGTGCAGTACGGCGCTGGACGAGGACGGCGGCGACGATGATCGCGCCCTTGGCGATCTCCTGGACGTCGCTCTGCAGGTTGTTCAGGGCGAAGATGTTGGTGATCGTGGTGAAGATCAGGACGCCGAGCACGGAGCCGGTGATGGTGCCGCGCCCGCCGCTGAGCAGGGTGCCGCCGATGATCGCGGCGGCGATGGCGTCCAGTTCGTAGAGGTTGCCGTTGGTGTTCTGGCCCGAGCCGGACAGGACGATCAGCAGGAAGGCGGCGATGCCGCAGCACAGTCCGGACAGCAGGTACAGGTACAGCCGCTGGCGGCGGACGTCGATGCCGGCGAGGCGGGCGGCCTCCGCGTTGCCGCCGACGGCGACGGTGCGGCGGCCGAAGGTGGTCCGGTTGAGCACGAGCCAGCCGATGACGGTGACGAGGGCGAAGACCAGCACCAGCGGCGGGACCCCGAGCAGGTAGGCGTCGCGTTCGCCGAGGTCGAGGATGCCGTCGACGGTGACGATCTGGGTCTTGCCGTCGGTGATCTGCAGGGCGAGCCCGCGTGCGGAGGCCAGCATGGCGAGGGTGGCGATGAAGGGGACCATCCCGCCGTAGGCGACGAGCAGTCCGTTGACCAGGCCGCAGCCGAGGCCGACGAGGAGGGCGGTGAGCAGGATGCCGCCGAAGCCGTAGTCCTGCGTGGCGAGGGTGGTCGCCCACACCGAGGCGAGGGCGACGATGGCGCCGACGGAGAGGTCGATGCCGCCGGAGGTGATGACGAAGGTCATGCCGACGGTGACGACGCCGATCACGGAGGCCTGGGTGAGGACGAGCTGGAGGTTGCGGGTGTCGAGGAACTCGTCCGGCCTGGTGACGCCACCGATGACGACCAGGGCGGCCAGCACGCCGAGGAGGGAGAGGGTGCGGATGTCGGCGCGCACCGTCCATCCCCGCCAGGCGGGGACTTGGACGGGCGGCGCCGCCTTGCCGGTGCCGTCGCGGGGCGGGGACACGTGCTGTGTCATGACGCCGGGCTCCCTTCACTGGCCACGGGGTGTGCATCCATGACGAGGTCGAGTACGCGGTGCTCGTCGAGGGCGTGGGCGGGCGCGGTGTGGACGACGTGGCCCTCGCGGAGCACCAGGACGCGGTCGGCGAGGCCGAGGACCTCGGGCACTTCGCTGGAGACGAGGAGCACCGCCAGGCCTTCGTCCGCCAGCCGGCGGACGACCGCGTACAGCTCGGCGCGGGCGCCGACGTCGACGCCGCGGGTGGGTTCGTCCAGCAGCAGCACCCGGCAGCCGCGCAGCAGCCAGCGCGCGAGGACGGCCTTCTGCTGGTTGCCGCCGGAGAGCGTGCGCACCGGGACGGCGGGATCGTCGGGCCGCAGTGACAGCTCCCGAGTGGCCGCGCGCGCCGCCGCCCGTTCGGCGCCCCGGTCGACCCAGCCGCCGCGCGAGAAGCGGGACAGGGAGGAGACGGAGACGTTGCGCGTGACGGACTCCAGCATGAGCAGGGCCTGCGCCTTGCGTTCCTCGGGGGCGAGGCCGAGGCCGGCGCGGACCGCCGCGCGGACGCTGCCGGGGCGCAGGGGGCGCCCGTCGACGAGGACCTGGCCGGCGGTGGGCTTGCGGGCGCCGTAGACGGTCTCGAGGATCTCGGAGCGGCCGGAGCCGACCAGCCCGGCGAGGCCGACGATCTCCCCCGCCCGCACGTCCAGGTCGAGCGGCGCGAACTCGCCTTCCCGGGCCAGTCCCCGCACCTGGAGCACGGGCGTCCCGGCGGGCGGCGCGGCGGGGCGCTCGGGGAAGACGTACTCGACGTTGCGTCCCGTCATCAGCGACACGACCTCGCGGGTCGGCGTCGTCCTCGCCGGCAGACCGCCCGCGACGGCCCGACCGTCCTTCAGGACGGTCACCCGGTCCCCGATGCGGCGGATCTCCTCCAGGCGGTGGGAGATGTAGACGACGGCGACGCCGTCGGCCGTGAGGTCGCCGACGATGCGGAAGAGGTTGTCGACCTCCTCCGGGTCGAGCGCCGCGGACGGTTCGTCCATCACGATGAGCCGTACGTCGTGGGAGAGGGCCCGCGCCATCGACACGATCTGCTGCTGGGCGGCCGGCAGTTCGCCGACGAGCCGGGTGGGGTCGATCTCGGGATGCCCGAGGCGCCGGAGCAGGGCGGCGGCGGCGTTCCGGGCCGCCCGGCCGCGCACGACGAAGCCGGCGGTGGTGGGCTCGTGGCCGAGGTGGACGTTCTCGGCCACCGACAGGTGCTCCACCAGGTCGAGTTCCTGGTAGATGGTGGCGATGCCGAGACGCATCGCGGCGATCGGCGAGCGC
Source organism: Streptomyces sp. NPDC003697 (assembly GCF_053587115.1). Lineage (NCBI taxonomy): Bacteria > Bacillati > Actinomycetota > Actinomycetes > Kitasatosporales > Streptomycetaceae > Streptomyces > Streptomyces sp. NPDC003697. The sequence continues at coordinate 113,340 of NZ_JBSFNN010000002.1, read as the reverse complement.
AGGGCGACGTCCTCGCCACGCCAGCGAATGGTGCCGGTGTCGGGCTGGTGGGCACCGGCGAGGACCTTGATGAGCGTGGACTTGCCGGCCCCGTTCTGGCCGAGCAGGCAGTGCACTTCGCCGGCCTGGACGTCGAGGTCGACGCCGTCGAGGGCCCGGACGCCGGGGAACGACTTGGTGATGCCGGACATGCTGAGCAGCGGTGGTTCTGGTGCCATGTGGGTTCCCCTCGGCGGTCGTGCGGGCCGGTGTCAGGGCGTGCCGCCTGACGGGCAGACGGCTTCAGGGCAGAGCAGGGCTGAACTGGCGGAGTTGGCGGAACAGGGCAGGGCAGGGCTGAGCAGGGCAGGCCAGGCTGAGCGGGGTGGGGCGGGCGCGGTGGTGCGGGCAGGGCGGGACCCGGCCGGGCGGTGCGGGGCGCTGTGCTGGTGGTCGCGGCAGGGTGGTGCGGCGGGGGACTACGCGGGCGAGAACAGGTGGTCGCTGATGAGCCGGGCCGCGCCGGTCACGCCGGCGTTCTGGCCCAGCTCGCCCAGCACGATGGGCAGGTTGCCGGTCGCCAGGGGCAGCGACTGGCGGTAGACCTGGGTGCGGATCGAGGCGAGCAGGGTGTGGCCGAGGCCGGTGACCCCGCCGCCGATCACCACCAGGCCGGGGTTGAAGAAGGACACCAGTGCGGCTATGACCTGGCCGGTGCGGGTGCCGCCCTCCCGGATCAGGTCGAGGCAGGTGGCGTCGCCCGCGGCGGCCGCGGCGGCGACGTCGACGGCGCTGAGCGTGCCGTTCGCCTCCAGCCGGGCGGCCAGCTCGGGCGAGTGGCCCTGCTGGGCCGCCTCCACCGCGTCGCGGGCGAGGGCCGCTCCGCTGAAGTGGGCCTCCAGGCACCCGCGGTTGCCGCAGGCACAGGGACGTCCGTCGGGCACGGCCTGGATGTGCCCGATGTCGCCCGCGCTGCCCGTGGCGCCGCGGTGCACCTCGCCGCCGACGACGATGCCGCAGCCGATGCCGGTGCCGATCTTGACGCAGAGGAAGTCGCCCACGGAGCGGGCGACGCCCGCGTGCTGCTCCCCCATCGCCATCAGGTTCACGTCGTTGTCGACCATGACCGGGCAGCCGAGCTCCTGGCTGAGCGCCTCCCGTACCGGGAAGCCGTCCCAGCCGGGCATGATCGGGGGTGCCACGGGGACGCCCTCGGGGAAGCGGACCGGCCCGGGGACGCCGATGCCGGCGCCGTCGAACCCCTCCGCGAGTCCGGACGCCCTCAACTTGGCCGCCATGGCGAGGACTTGCTCGAAGACCGCGACCGGGCCCTCGCGCACGTCCATCGGCTGGTTCAGATGGCCCAGCACCTCCAGTTCGGCGTTGGTGACGGCGACGTCGACCGAGGTGGCGCCGATGTCGACGCCGAGGAAGCGCAGTTCGGGCGCGAGCCGGACGTTGTGGGAGCGGCGGCCGCCGCGTGAGGCGGCGAGCCCGTCGGCGACGACCAGCCCGGTCTCCAGGAGCCGGTCCACCTCCACGGCCAGCTTGGACCGTGACAGGTCGACGCGATCGCCCAGTTGGGCCCGGGAGCTGGGACCGGAGTCGCGCAGCAGCTTCAGCAGCCGGGCCTGGTGCGCGTTGGCAGGTCGTGCGGTCATCCGTCTCACGAGCCCCTCCCCGCCTCGATTCGGCCTCAGCACACCGGGATCCGGCCATCCGGCCGGGTTGCTTTCGAGGGGAAAGTAGCAGTGGCTGCCGGGTGTGGGAAGAAGTCGCGCAGGAATTGCCGCCAACTTTCTCCACTCACAGGACAAAGTGGTCCGCGAGCGCGGGAGCGGGCGGCCCGCCGTGCGGCTCCCGGACGCCCCAGCACCCACCCGGTGAGCGATCGGGCCCCCCGCGCCGTGCCGTCGCCCGGCTCACGGGCAGCGCACCACCTGCCCGGCGTACGACAGGTTGCCGCCGAAGCCGAAGAACAGCACCGGGTCCCCGGTGCGGACGGCGCCCTGTTCGAGCAGCTTGGAGAAGGCGAGCGGGATGCTGGCGGCCGAGGTGTTGCCGGACTCGCAGACGTCGCGGGCGATGACCGCGTTGACGGCGCCGAGCTTCTCGGCGAGCGGTTCGATGATGCGCAGGTTCGCCTGGTGCAGGACGACGGCGGCGAGGTCCGCCGGGCCGATCCCGGCCCGCTCGCAGGTCTGCCGGGCGAGCGGCGGCAGCCGGGTGGTGGCCCACCGGTAGACGCTCTGGCCCTCCTGGGCGAACCGCGGGGGCGTGCCCTCGATCCGTACCGCGTGCCCCATCTCGGGCACGGACCCCCACAGCACCGGCCCGATGCCGGGCTCCTCTCCCGGTGCGGCGGCCTCCACCACGGCGGCGCCCGCCCCGTCGCCGACGAGCACGCAGGTCGTCCGGTCGCTCCAGTCGGTGACGTCGGACATCTTGTCGGCGCCGATGACGAGGGCCCGCGCCGCGGCACCGGCGCGCACCGCGTGGTCGGCGGTGGCCAGGGCGTGCGTGAAGCCGGCGCAGACGACGTTGACGTCCATCGCCGCCGGCCGCGGGATCCCCAGCCGGGCGGCGACGCGGGCCGCCGTGTTCGGGGAGCGGTCGACGGCCGTGGACGTGGCGACCAGCACCAGGTCGATGTCGCCGGGTGCGAGGCCGGCCGCGGCGAGGGCCTTGGCGGCGGCGTGCGCGGCGAGTTCGTCGACGGGCTCGTCGGGCCCGGCGACGTGGCGGGTCCGGATGCCCACCCGCGTCCTGATCCACTCGTCGCTGGTGTCGACCAGACCCGCCAGGTCCTCGTTGGTGAGTACCCGGGCGGGCTGGTAGTGGCCGACCGCGGTGATGCGCGAGCCGTTCATCGGGTGGTTCCCCTCGTTGCCGTGGGTGGCGTGATCACCCAGTCTGATCAGTGACCCGCGGGTAGGGCGGCAGGCGAGGGCACAGGATTCGGACGCCCGGCTTGTCGGCTTCGGTCAGACGCTCGGACGCCCGAGTACCTATCCGGTGAACAACTGCGCCGCCTTGCGCACGAGCTCGTAGAGCCCGTAGGCGAGGGGTGCCCCGACCCACAGCCAGGCGAGGACGACCAGCGGACGGCGCTCAGGCGGACTCGGACTGCTGTCGTGCGACATCGCTGTCCTTCCTCGGTGCGGGCACATGGTGGCGCGGGTGGACGGGCCGGATCAGTTCGTTGGCGGCGAAGCCCACGACGAGCAGCCCGATCATGATGGTGAACGACAGCCCGTACAGGGACGCGCCGCGTCTGCCGGCGGCCTCCTGGTGGTCGGCGATCCAGTTGACGATGAGCGGTCCGAGGACGCCGGCGGTCGACCAGGCGGTGAGCAGCCGGCCGTGGATGGCACCGACCTGGTAGGTGCCGAAGAGGTCCTTCAGGTAGGCGGGGACGGTGGCGAAGCCGCCGCCGTAGAAGGACAGCACGACCAGCGCGCACAGGACGAACAGCGGGGTGGACGTGTCGCCGAACAGGGCGATCAGCAGGTACATCAGCGCGCCGACGCCCAGGTAGAGGCGGTAGACGTTCTTCCGCCCGATCCGGTCGGACGCCGACGACCAGCCGATGCGGCCGGCCATGTTGGCCGCCGACAGCAGCGCGACGAAGCCTGCGGCGGCCGGGGCCGTGACGGGCGAGGAGGTGTCAGCGAAGAAGTCCGTGATCATCGGCGCGGCCTTCTCCAGGATGCCGATGCCGGCGGTGACGTTGGTGCACAGCACGAGCCACAGGCACCAGAACTGCGGGGTGCGGACGGCGCCACGGGCCGACACCCGCACGCCGGTGGCGGCGCCCGGGCCGGCCGTGGCGCGCTCCTCGGCGCGCGGCACGCGGATCAGCAGGACGCCGAGCGACATGAAGACCGCGTACGACAGTCCGTGCACGCAGAACGCCAGGGCGATCCCGGAGTGGCCGGTGCCGAAGGACTGCAGCATCTGCGCCGACCAGGGCGAGGCGATGAGGGCGCCGCCGCCGAAGCCCATGATGGCGATGCCGGTGGCCGTGCCCGGCCGGTCCGGGAACCACTTGATCAGGGTGGAGACCGGGGAGATGTAGCCGATGCCGAGGCCGATCCCGCCGATGACGCCGTAGCCGAGGACGATCAGCCAGTACTGCCGGGTCTGCGCGCCGAGCGCGGAGACGAGGAAGCCCGAGGAGAAGCAGACGAGGGCGACGGTCATGGCCCAGCGGGGGCCCCTGCGCTCGACGAGGGTGCCGCCGAACGCGGCGGACAGGCCGAGCATCACGATGGCGAGCTGGAAGGGCAGCGCGCTCTGGGTGCCGTCGAGGCCGAGGGCGGATTCGAGCGGCGGTTTGAACACGCTCCAGGCGTAGGCCTGGCCGATGGCGAGGTGGACGGAGAGCGCGGCGGGCGGGACCAGCCAGCGGCTCCATCCCGGGGGTGCGACCGGGGGACTCATGAAACCCGGACGGTAGGAAGCGGCGGGCGGGAGAGGGAAGGCGCGGGTCGATCGTGTGCGGTGAACGGTATGCACGGTGCGACAAGCGGTCGCCGCCGGCGGGTTCCCCGATCGGCGTCCGGCAGGCGGGCACCCCCGCCGCCGTTCGACCCGCGTGCGGCGGGTACCTGGAACCAGCCGGCCCCGGACGCGGACCACCACGGTCCGCGCCCACCGCGGAGGGGCCGGCTGGTTCGCTCTCCCCGTGCAGGAGAATGAGACCGCCGAGGTCACCCGGCCGCACGACGGCCAGGTGAGCCACGGCAAACCTCCGCACCAAGGGCCGATGCGGCCGCCAGCACCTACAGAACCGGGGCTGATCAGGACATGGGACGAGTGACGGAACGACGCAAGGTGATCCGGATCCGCGACGGGGCGGTCTCCACCCGGCCGGACACGCTCGTCGCCGAGGAACCCCTGGAGATCCGGCTGAACGGCAGGCCACTGGCGATCACCATGCGCACCCCGGGCGACGACTTCGCGCTCGCGGCGGGCTTCCTGGTCAGCGAGGGGGTCCTCGGCGCCGCGTCCGAGCTGCAGAACATCGTCTACTGCGCGGGGGCGACGGCCGACGGCCGCAACACCTACAACGTGGTCGACGTGCAGACCGCGCCGGACGTGGCCCTCCCCGACATCACGCTGGAGCGCAACGTCTACACGACGTCCTCCTGCGGGCTGTGCGGCAAGGCGAGCCTCGACGCGGTGCGGACGACGGCGCGCTGGCCGATCGCCGACACTCCCCCGGTCCGGGTCGCCCCCGAGCTCCTCGCCGCTCTCCCGGACCGGCTGCGCGCGGCCCAGCGGGTCTTCGACCGGACCGGAGGGCTGCACGCGGCGGCGCTGTTCAGCGAGGACGGCGAGCTGCTGGACGTCCGGGAGGACGTGGGCCGGCACAACGCGGTCGACAAGCTGGTCGGCCGGGCCCTGCAGGACGGCGCGCTGCCGCTGTCCCGGGTGATCCTGCTGGTGTCGGGGCGGGCCTCGTTCGAGCTGGCGCAGAAGGCGGTGATGGCCGGCATCCCGGTCCTCGCGGCGGTGTCGGCACCCTCCTCGCTCGCGGTGGACCTGGCCACGGAGACGGGCCTGACCCTGGTGGGCTTCCTCAGGGGCAGCTCCATGAACGTGTACGCGGGCGAGGAGCGGGTCGCCCTGCGGACCGCGGCGGCCCGGGGCTGACCGGTCGCCGCGGCACAGGGGCGGTGCCCCGTCGGCGGGGCGCACCCCTCGCGCCGCCGCGCCCCCGGTCACCCCGAGCGCCCGTGCCGGGGTGCGGCCGCACCCCGGACGCCTGAACCGCGCGGCGCGGTCTCAGCCCCGGGCGGCCCGAGCCCGGGGGCCGGTGCGGCGTGACGTCCTGGAAGGGCGGGCGTCCCGCCGCCTGCCGGCCGGGAGTGTCCCCCGCGCACGCCGCCCCGCGTCCCGGCACCCGGACCGGGCGGCCGGTTGGGCGGTTGGGCGGTTGGCCGGGACACTCCCTGCCACCAGCCGGGGCGGTCCGGCGCGGGGCGGGCGGATGCGGGCCGCGGCTCAGTGTCGGCGCGTCGGCGGCCCGGCCGCCGCCGACGACTCCGCGGCCGGGGGCGCGGACGCGGCGGGATCCTCCGGGACGTCCCGCGCGCGGCGTTTGGCGATCACCGCGCAGACCATCAGCTGCATCTGGTGGAACAGCATCAGCGGCAGCACGGCGAGCGAGGCGTGGGCCCCGAACAGGACGCTCGCCATGGGCAGGCCCGAGGCGAGGGACTTCTTCGAACCGGCGAACTGGATGGCGACCCGGTCCTCGCGGCCGAAGCCCAGCGCGCGGGCGCCGTACCAGGTCAGGGCGAGCATCACGGCGAGCAGCACCCCCTCGACGAGGAGCAGTTCGCCGAGCCGCAGCGGGCTGACCTGGTGCCAGATGCCGCGCACCATGCCCTCGCTGAACGCGGTGTAGACGACGAGCAGGATCGCGCCCCGGTCGACGAGTCCGAGCACCTTCCGGTGCCGGGCGACGAAGCCGCCGGTCCACGGCCGCAGCACCTGCCCGGCGACGAACGGTACGAGCAGTTGCAGCACGATCGTCACCAGCGAGTGGGCCGAGAAGCCGCCGCCGCCGCTGCCGAGCAGTCCCGCCGCCAGCAGCGGGGTCACGACGATGCCGACCAGCGAGGAGAAGGAGCCGGCGCAGATCGCGGCGGGCACGTTGCCGCGGGCGATCGAGGTGAAGGCGATCGACGACTGGATGGTCGACGGGACGAGGGTGAGGAAGAGCAGGCCCTGGTAGAGCGGCTGGGACAGCAGCACGGGGACGAGGCCGCGGGCGGCGAGGCCGAGCAGCGGGAAGATCACGAAGGTGCAGGCCAGGACGGTGACGTGCAGCCGCCAGTGGCGGAACCCGTCCAGGGCCTCACGGGTGGACAGCCGGGCACCGTAGAGAAAGAAGAGGAAGGCGATCGCGGCGGTGGAGGCGCCGGAGACCACGTGGGAGGCCGTGCCGCGGGCCGGGAGCAGCGCCGCGACGCCGACCGTCCCGATCAGCAGCGCGAGGTAGGGGTCGATCGGCAGCCAGCTCGGCCGGCGCAGGCGTTTCACGGTGCTCCACTTGCTCGTGCTCTCGGCGGTGGGACCGGGGTCCCGGGACGTGCGGGGGCCGGCGTCCCCGCACAGCACGGAATAAGGGATTCCGCCGATGCGGGACCGGCGAGGTCCCCTCTTCATCCTGCTCCGGCCGCCGGCGATCGGGAATCCGTCATACCGTTCTGACTGTCATCACGAACGGTGATGGCCGCTCCCGTCCGGCGATAGCCTGAAGCCGTGTACGACCCCGCTCAGCTGCGCACCTTCCTCGCGGTGGCGCAGACCCTCAGCTTCACCCGGGCCGCGCGGCGGCTCGGGGTGCGCCAGTCGACCGTGAGCCAGCACGTGCGCCGTCTGGAGGACGCCGTCGGGCGCCCGCTGTTCTCGCGGGACACCCACTCCGTGGCGCTGACCGAGGACGGCGAGGCGATGCTCGGCTTCGCTCGCCGGATCCTGGAGGTGCACGAGCAGGCGGCGGCGTTCTTCACGGGCACCCGGGTGCGCGGCCGGCTGCGGTTCGGCGCGTCGGAGGACTTCGTCCTGACCCGGCTGCCGGAGATCCTCGAGGGGTTCCGCTACGAACACCCCGAGGTCGACCTGGAGCTGACGGTGGAGCTGTCGGGCACGCTGCACGAGCAGCTCGCCGCCGGCAAGCTCGACCTGGTGCTCGCCAAGCGCCGTCCGGAGGACCCGCGCGGTCAGCTGGTGTGGCACGACCGGCTGGTGTGGATCGGCGCGGAGCGGCTGCGCCTGGACCCGGACCGCCCGGTGCCGCTGATCGTGTATCCGCCGCCCGGCATCTCCCGTGCGCTGGCCTTCGAGGCGCTGCAGCGGCAGGGGCGGCCGTGGCGCATCGCGTGCACCAGCGGCAGCCTCAACGGGCTGATCGCGGCGGCGCGGGCGGGTCTCGGGGTGATGGCGCACTCGCGCGGGCTGATCCCGCCGGGCCTGGTGCAGGTCCCCGACCGGATGGGACTCCCGGAGCTGGGACAGGTGGACTTCGTCCTGGTGCACGGCCGGCGGCGGCCTTCCGCCCAGGACGCGGCGGACGCCCTGGCGGCGGCCGTCCTGGCGGCCGGCGACCGGCTGCAGCGGCGCTGAGCGGCCGTCCGGGGAGCGCCGTGCCCCGCGCCGGCCCGGTGGCGCGCCCGGTGCTCTTCCCGGCCCGGCGTCCACGGTCTCCGCCGGGCCGGGTGACGGATCGCGGTGCGCGAACGCTGGAACAGGTGACGGCGCGCGCCGGCGCCCGTGGCAGGCGGGCGCCGGTGATCAGGTCGTACAGATTCGGTGGAGATTACGGCCCGGGAGCTTACGCATGCGTAAGGAATTTGGCCCGGCCCTTCCGCATGTGAGCGCATTTTCCGGAGCTGACCTGCACATACGTGTGCAGTCGCACGCTTTCGGCCCCCCTGCCGCCCCGCCGCACGGTGGGGTAGCTTTCACGGCGCTGTGCGGGGCGTCACAAAGGAGCGGGAGCGGGTTTGCGCGAGTTCACCAGTCCTCCGGCGACGTCGGCACCCCCGGTGGGCGGACTGGCCGACGTCGTCTACCGGCATGCCGAGGAGGACCCGCTGCGCATCGCCCTGGGCCGCAAGGACGAGAGCGGGCAGTGGCGCGACGTGACCGCGGCGGAGTTCCGCGACGAGGTGCTGGCGCTGGCCAAGGGGCTGCTCGCCCAGGGCGTCCGCTTCGGCGACCGGGTGGCGATCATGTCCCGTACCCGGTACGAGTGGACGCTGTTCGACTTCGCGCTGTGGTCGATCGGCGCCCAGGTCGTGCCGGTCTATCCCACGTCGTCGGCCGAGCAGTGCTTCTGGATGCTGTACGACGCGGAGGTGTCGGCGGCCGTCGTCGAGCACGAGGACCACGCGATGACGATCGCCACCGTCATCGACCGGCTGCCGCGGCTGCGCCGGCTGTGGCAGCTGGACGCGGGCGCCGTGCGGGAGCTGTACGACGCCGGCGTGCACATCGACGACGCGACGGTGCACCGGCACCGGGAGGCGGTCACCCCCGAGTCGATCGCGACGGTCATCTACACCTCGGGGACCACCGGCCGCCCCAAGGGGTGCGTCCTGACCCACGGCAACTTCATGTTCGAGGCGGACACCGTCATGGAGCGGTGGGAGCCGGTGTTCCACACCAAGCAGGGCGACGAGGCGTCGACCCTGCTGTTCCTGCCGCTGGCGCACGTCTTCGGGCGGATGGTGGAGGTGGCCGCCATCCGCGGCAAGGTCCGCCTCGGCCACCAGCCGCAGCTGAACGCCGCCGCCCTGCTGCCCGACCTGCAGACGTTCCGGCCGACGTTCATCCTCGCCGTGCCGTACATCTTCGAGAAGGTGTTCAACGCCGCCCGGCGCAAGGCGGAGAAGGACGGCAGGGCAGGACCCTTCGAGAAGGCCGTCGACGTCGCCGTGAAGTACGCGGACGCGGTGGAGGCGAAGGCCTGGGGCATCGGTCCCGGTCCCTCGGCGGGCCTGCGCATGCAGCACCAGTTCTTCGACAAGCTGGTGTACGCGAAGCTGCGCGCCGCGATGGGCGGTCGGCTGCGGAACGCGATGTCCGGCGGATCGGCGATGGACCGCGGCCTCGGCCTGTTCTTCGCGGGCGCCGGCGTGCAGATCTACGAGGGCTACGGCCTGACCGAGTCCACCGCCGCCGCCACCGCCAATCCGCCCGAGCGCACCCGCTACGGCACCGTCGGGCAGCCCATCCCCGGCGTCACCGTGCACATCGCCGACGACGGCGAGGTCTGGCTGCACGGCGGCAACGTCTTCCAGGGCTACCTCAACAACCAGAAGGCCACCGACGAGGCCCTGCACGACGGCTGGCTGGCCACCGGCGACCTGGGCTCCCTGGACGAGGACGGCTACCTCACCATCACCGGCCGCAAGAAGGAGATCCTGGTGACCTCCGGCGGCAAGAGCGTCTCGCCGGGGCTGCTGGAGGAACGCGTCCGCGACCACCCGCTCGTCGCGCAGTGCATCGTCGTGGGCAATGACCGCCCCTACGTCGCCGCGCTGGTCACCCTGGAGCAGGAGGCCGTCGAGCACTGGCTGCAGATGCGCCACAAGCCGCGGATGTCCGCCGCCGAACTGGTGCGCGACGCCGACCTGGAGATGGAGGTGCGGCGGGCGGTGGTAGCGGCCAACACGCTGGTCTCCCAGGCCGAGTCCATCCGCACCTTCCGCATCCTCGCGCAGCCCTTCACCGAGGAGCACGGCCTGCTCACGCCGTCGCTGAAGCTGAAGCGCAAGGCGATCGAGAACGCCTACGCCGACGAGGTCGAGGCGCTGTACCGGGCCTGAAACGGGTATCCGGCCCCGTGCACCGCCGGGGCACCACCCGGCGGTCCGCCGACTCCCGACGGCACGGGCCGGGGTTCCGGCCGACCGGACGGGATCGTTTTCCGGCCAATCCTGCCCGCACAGGCGGCCTCACCGGCCGACTCCGGACGGTTGGGCCGGTCAGGAATGCATTGCCGTCCGTGATCGTTGACCATGTCGGTACCACCTGACGACAACCGAAGGATCAAGAGCTCGTGAGCAGCAAGGTCCCCCCGATCATCCTCAACAACGGCGTCGAGATGCCCCAGCTGGGCTTCGGCGTCTGGCAGGTGCCGGACGACGAGGCGGAGCGGGCCGTCGCCACCGCGCTGGAGGCCGGGTACCGCAGCATCGACACAGCGGCGATCTACGGCAACGAAGAGGGCACCGGCAAGGCCGTCGCCGCCTCGGGCGTCCCGCGCGAGGAACTCTTCGTCACCACCAAGCTCTGGAACAGGGACCAGGGGTACGACTCCACGCTGCGCGCCTTCGACGCCTCCCTGGAGAAGCTCGGCCTGGAGTACGTGGACCTGTACCTGATCCACTGGCCGCTGCCGTCCAAGGACGCCTTCGTCGAGACGTACAACGCGTTCGAGAAGATATACGCCGACGGCCGCGCCCGGGCGATCGGTGTCTCCAACTTCCTCCCGGAACACCTGGAGCGCCTCATCTCCGAGACGTCGGTCGTCCCGGCGGTCAACCAGATCGAGCTGCACCCGCACCTGCAGCAGCAGGCGGCCCGCGAGTTCCACGCGGAGCGGGGCATCGCCACGGAGGCATGGTCGCCGCTCGGCCAGGGCAAGGGCCTGCTGGAGGTTCCCGCGATCGTGGCGATCGCGCGGAAGCACGACCGCACCCCGGCGCAGGTCGTGCTGCGCTGGCACATCCAGCTCGGCAACGTCGTCATCCCGAAGTCGGTGACGCCGTCCCGGATCAAGGAGAACATCGAGGTGTTCGGCTTCAGCCTGGACGACGAGGACCTCGCCGCGATCAGCGCCCTGAACGAGGACCGGCGGCTCGGCCCGGACCCGGCCACGTTCGACGTGGCCTGAGGACCACCGGTACCACGGGTGCCCCGCACCGCCGGACGGCGGCGCGGGGCACCTCGTGCGTCCGGTCCCGCACCCGGCGGTCCGGTGACACGGCGGCCCGGGCCTGATCACCACGCCTCGGGGGCCCCGGCGCGGCTCAGAGCGGTCGGACGGCGGTGTGGACGGTGTGCGCCGCCAGCAGAAACACGTCCGGCCGGCGCCGCAGGCCCGCCGGGTCGTCCGGGTCGAGGAGACGGTCGAGGGTGGCGCGGTCGTCGGCGTCGAGGGTCTCTCCGCAGGTGTCACGGGTCCGGGTCAGGAACGCGACCAGGTGCGCGCGGGCCCGGTCGGACGCGGGGGCGGGCAGGTCCAGCAGGAAGCTGCGGGTGCCGGTGTGCTTCAGGCCGGCCGCGGTCAGCAGCACGGGCCAGTCCTCGGTCTCGGCGACGGCTCCGGGCAGGTCGGCCCGCATCCGCGCGAACCACTCCTCCTGCACCGCGTCGAGCCGTGCCTGCAGCCCCGGGCGGCCGATGCCGATGTCGCGGGGCAGGAACCGTGCGGGCAGCCCGCCCTCCAGCAGGGCCAGGGTGCCGCCGGGCGCCAGCCGGGCGGCGAACGCCGTGAGCGCGACCTTCTGGTCGCCGAGGTGGTGCAGGCTGCGGCTCGCCCACAGCAGGTCGGCCGGGTGGTCCAGCCGCTCCAGCACGCCGGGCAGTTCACCGGTGACGGTGCCGAAGCGCCCGGCGAAGCCCTGGCGGGCGGCCCGGTCGCGGGCCCGCTCGAGCAGCGGCTCGGAACTGTCGACGGCCACGACCCGGGCGCCCGGGAACGTCTCGGCGAACAGGCACGACACGACGCCGGGTCCGCTGCCCGCGTCGACGATCAGGCCCGGCGCGGGCGTCGTCCCGGCCAGCCAGGCCAGGGCCCGCGCGTACAGCGGGGTGAACAGCTCCGCCTGCGTCTCCAGCTCTGCGGCGAGCTCCGCCCAGTCCAGGGCGGTGTGGTGGTGGCCGGGGTCGTGGTGCCGGTGGCCGGAGGACGGGGTGTCGTGGGCCTGGTGTGCCATGGTCGTCAGCCTCTCGTCGGTGTGTGCGGTCAGGGTGCGCCGACGCGCCGCGCGGGGGCCACTCGCGTTGCCGGGGCGGCAAAAAGCAGGCGGAGGGCCGCACGGCGGGCGAGTCGACCCGGGCTCGCCCCGCGGTGTTATGTAGGTGTATGAGGGAATCCTCCGGCCCGTCTCGGACCCCTTCGTCTCCCCCGCCCACTGACGGCACACGGGCTCAGCGCCTTTCCGTACTCAGCCCGCGCAGTACGGCGGGGCAGGTGTTCCTTCTCCAGATCGCGGTCGTGGTGCTGGTCGTCCTGGCCGCCACGGCCTCCGTCATCCTGCAGGCGTCGTGGGACGCCCTCAGGCAGGGGCGCCGCGAGTCGGTCGTGGCCGCCCAGTCCTTCGCCGCCGCCCCCGGCGTGCGGCAGGCCCTGCGCAGCCCGGACCCCACCGCGGTACTGCAGCCGTGGGCGGAGGAGGCGCGGAAGAAGGCGGGCGTCGACTTCATAGTCGTCATGAACACCCAGGGGATCCGCTACACGTACCCCTACCCGCGGGAGATCGGGAAGAAGTTCGTCGGCAACATCGGGCCGGCGCTGCAGGGCCGTACCGTCGTCGAGCAGGCCGGCGGGCCGCCCCTGCCCCAGAGCGGCGGGACGGCGGTGCAGGCGGTGGTCCCGGTGACCGACGCGCGCGGCTCCGTCGTCGGCCTGGTCTCCGCCGGGATCACCGTCAGGAACGTGGCCAGGCTGTGGACGCCCCAGCTGCCGATCATCTTCGCCGCCGGCGTGGCCGCGCTGGGGTTGGCCGCGACGGGGACGACCCTGGTGGCCCGGCGGCTGCTGCGGCAGACGCGCGGCCTGGCCCCGCTGGAGCTGGCACGGCTGTACGAGCATCACGACGCCGTGCTGCACGCGGTGCGGGAAGGGGTGCTGATCACCGGCGAGGACGGCCGGCTGCTGCTCGCCAACGACGAGGCCAGGCGCCTGCTGGGCCTGCCCGCCGACGCGCAGGGGCGGCACGTGGCGGAGCTGGGGCTCCCCGAGCGGATGACGCGTCTGCTCATGTCCTGCGACGCGGTCACCGACGAGGTCCTCCCCGCGCTGGACCGGCTGCTGGTGGTGAACAAGCGGCCCACCTTCCCGGACGCGGACCACGCGGGCAGCGTGGTGACGCTGCGGGACACCACGGAGCTGGCGAAGGTCTCGGGGCGGGCCGAGGTGGCCCTGGGGCAGCTGAAGCTGCTGTACGAGGCGGGGGTGCGGATAGGGACGACGCTGGACGTGGAGCGTACGGCCCGGGAGCTCGTCGAGGTGGCGGCGCCCCGGTTCGCCGACGTCGTCATGGTGGACCTGGTGGACGCGGTGACGCGGGGGTGGGAGCCGACGGCGGAGGGATGGCGGCATCTGCGACGTACGGCGGTCGGCGGGGACCGGCGGACGCTGCCGCTGTACCCCGAGGGCCAGGTGATCACGTTCGCGCCGGACACCCCGCAGATGCTGGCGCTGCGGGAGGGCCGGGGCGTGCTGGAGGCGGACCTGCGGCAGGCCCGCGCCTGGCGGGAACAGGATCCCGAGCGCGCCCGCAGGGCCCTGGACCTCGGACTGCGCTCGCTGGTGACCGTGCCGCTGCGGGCCCGCGGCGTGCCCCTGGGCCTGGCGCACTTCTACCGCACGGACCGCTCCCCCGCGTTCGAGCCGGAGGACGTGGCCTTCGCTGAGGAGCTGGCCGCGCGGGCCGCGGTGGCCCTCGACAATGCCCGGAGGTTCACCCGCGAGCACGCCATGACGGTGACGCTGCAGCGCAGCCTGCTGCCGCGGGGACAGCCGGAGCAGGACGCACTGGAGGTGGCCTGGCGGTACGTGCCGTCGGAGGCGGGGGTGGGCGGGGACTGGTTCGACGTCATCCCGATGCCGGGCTCGCGCGTGGCGCTGGTGATGGGCGACGTCGTCGGCCACGGGCTGCACGCGGCGGCGACGATGGGGCGGCTGCGCACCGCGGTGCACAACTTCTCCACCCTCGACCTCCCCGTGGACGAGGTGCTCGGGAACCTGGACGACCTGGTCGTCCGCCTGGACGACGAGAACGACGAGAACGACGAGAACGGGGACGGCCGCGCCCCGGACGGCCGGCAGACGGAGGACGTGACCGGAGCGACGTGCCTGTACGCGATCTACGATCCGGTGACGGGGATCTGCACGATGGCCCGCGCGGGGCATCCCTGCCCCATGGTGGTGAACCCGGACGGGACCGTCACCCGCCCCGACGTGCCGGCCTCGCCCCCGCTCGGCCTGGGCGGCTACCCCGTCGAGACCGCCGAGCTGCACCTGCCGGAGGGGTCCCAGCTGGTCCTGTTCACCGACGGACTGGTCAAGCAGGCCGGCCGCGACATCGACGACGGGCTGGACAGGCTCTGCCGGGCACTGGCCTGCACAGAGGGGCGCACCGCGGAGGAGACGTGCCAGGCGGTGATCGACGAGCTGAAGCCGGCCCACCTCTGCGACGACATCGCCCTGCTGGCGGCGCGCACCCGGCGGGTTCCGCCGTCGCGGGTCGCCGAGTGGACCGTGCCCCCGGACACGGCCGCGGTGCCCGCCGTGCGGGCCGAGTGCCGCCGGGTGCTGGAAGGGTGGGGGCTGGAGGAGACGGCCACCACCACGGAACTGATCCTGAGCGAGCTGGTCACGAACGCGATCAGGTACGGGTCGCCCCCGGTGACGGTGCGCCTGCTCCGCGGCCGCTGTCTGATCTGCGAGGTGGCGGACGGCAGCAGCACCTCGCCGCGGCTGCGGCGGGCGGAGACCACGGACGAGGGCGGGCGGGGTCTGTTCCTCGTCGCGCAGTTCGCCGAGCGGTGGGGGACGCGGTACACGCCCCGCGGCAAGGTGATCTGGGCCGAGCAGCTCCTGCACGAGGAGGTGCCCGGTCCCGTGAGCCAGTTGCCGGTCGACGTCCTCCTGGAACAGTTCGGCGATCAAGCGCTGTGAGCACGGCGGCGCGGAACGGTGCGCCCCGTCGGACTCCGGCTCCGTCGGAGCGACAAGTGACGGCTTCCGGCGCACAGTGAGAGGAGCACGACTCTCATCGGGAGGCCGCCGTGATCACCCTCGGCATCATCCTGCTCGTCCTGGGTTTCGTCTTCGGGATCTCCATCCTGTGGACGATCGGCATCATCCTCGTCGTGATCGGCGCCGTTCTGTGGATCGCGGGCGCCCTGGGTCACGCGGTCGGGGGGCGCCGCCATTACTGGTGACCGTCGGACGGTCCTGCACGGCCCCGGCCTCCATAGGGCCGCGTGGTCCTTCCCCGGCCGACGGGCACGGCGGCCGCCGCACACGGGCGTACCGCCGCCGTGCCCACGGACTTCACCCGGTTGTCCGCCGGACGACGCGTCACCGGCGCCGTTGGGCGGGGCCGCCGCGTGTCCTCGGCCGCCGGCGGGGCACGGGCGCCGCGACCGTGGGTTCAGCTGTCCGCGCCTCTGCGGTAGGCCCGCACCGTGAACACCGGGTCGGGGCGGGGCCGGTCCTGGTCGGGCAGGGCCGCCAGCCTGACGGCGTAGTCCTCGGCGAGCGGCCCGCCGGGCGGCAGCGTCACGAACCAGCCGCGCCTGAGGTCGGCGATGGTGCTGCGGGGGCTGCGCCCCTGGCCCAGGCCGGGGAAGCGGGCCTGCCCGGCCGGCACCAGGCCGTGCGCGGCGGCGTACCCGGTGACGGCCGCGGCGGCGTCCCGGACCGGGCTGCGCGGCCGGGAGGCGAGCACGACGTCGATGTCGCTGCCCACGTTGTGCGCGGCGGCCTTGTCGACGGTGGTGACGTACACGCCCCCGGGCCTGAGCACCCGGGCGCACTCGGCGACGATGGCCTCCGCGTCCGCGGGGCCGGGCGCGAGGTGCAGCAGCCACACACTGGTGACGGCGTCGAAGCGGCCGTCGGGGAAGGGCAGGCGGCGGGCGTCGGCGAGGACGACGGCGCCGGGCAGGCGGGCGGCCGCCTGCCGGGCCATCGCCGGAGCCCGGTCGGCGCCGGTCACCCGCAGGCCGGGGCGGGCCGCGGCCAGCCGCCGGGTCACGATGCCGGTGCCGCAGCCGACGTCGAGCAGGCTGCCGGCCCGGGACGGCAGGAGGCCGAGAAGAGCCCGCGCGGCGGCCTCGGCCCTGGGCTCACCGCCCCGCGCGGCATCGTAGTGCTCCGCTTCCTTCTCGTAGTCCAGCACGGCTCCCCCTGCGTCCGTCCGGCACGGGTGGCCGCCCGTGCGCGTGCTCCGGTGCGGCGGCCCCCGTCCCGCCGCGGTTCAGCGCGCCCCGTGCCCCGGTGCCAGGTCGCGCACCCTGCGGGCGAGTTCGAAGTCCTTCTCGGTGATCGCACCGCCGGCGCAGTGCGTGTTCACGCTGAGGGAGACGGTGTGGTAGCCGAGGGTCAGGTCGGAGTGGTGGTCGAGTTCCTCCTGGACCTGGGAGATGTGCACGACCATCGCCGTCGCCGCGAAGTGGGAGGGCAGCCGGTACGAGCGGGTCAGGCGGTCGCCGTCGAGGGACCAGCCCGGCAGGTCGGCCAGCCGCTCCTCGATCTGCTGCTGCGACAACGGTTCGACGGGCATGGGATCGACCCCTTCCTGGTGACGCGGTCGAGTTCAGAGTGCCACAGGAAGGCCGTCGCGTCCCTGGTCAGGGAAGCTGCCCGGGGGTGCGGAGGCAGGCGGCCGGAGCGGGTCGCCCGCGGCTCGTTCCGGCGCCCCGTGCGCCCCTCCTCGGCTACGGTCGACCGTATGACCTCTGTCGTGTCCGCGTCCGGTGCCGCAGCGTCCGCGGTCCCCGAACCGTCCACCACCGTGCCGCAGGCCTCCGCGCCCGCGGGCGCGGCCCGGGGAGCCGGGCCGCTGCTGCGGGCGTGGCGGGAGCGACGCCGGGTCAGTCAGCTGGAGCTCGCGTCGCGGGCCGGCTCGTCGGCCCGGCACATCAGTTTCATCGAGACGGGCCGCTCACGGCCCAGCGAGGAGATGGTGCTGCGGCTGGCGGAGCACCTGCACGTGCCGATGCGGGAGCGCAACGCCCTGCTGCTGGCGGCCGGTTACGCCCCGCACTATCCGGAGACCCCGCTGGACGACCCGTCCCTTGACGCGCTGCGGGAGGGCCTGGAGCGGCTGATCCAGGGCTACGAGCCCTATCCGGCGCTGGTGGTGGACGCCACGTACGGCGTGGTGACGGCGAACCGGGGCATCGCGATGCTGCTGGAGGGCGTCGCGGAGTCGCTGCTCGTGCCGCCGCTGAACGCGATGCGGCTGACGCTGCACCCGCGGGGGCTCGCGCCGCGCATCCGCAACCTGCGGGAGTGGCGCGGGCATCTGCTGGCGCAGATGGAGCGGCAGATCGCGCTGCACCGCTCGCGGGAGCTGCGCGCGCTGTACGAGGAGGTGGCGGCGTACCCGGTGCCCCGGACCGGCGGCGACGGCCAGGTGGCCGGGGGCGTGCCGTACGTGGCGCTGCCCCTGCGGATCGAGCACGGGGGCCGGGTGCTGTCGTTCGTCTCCTCGATCTCCACCTTCAACACCCCGATGGATGTCACGGTGGCGGAACTGGCGATCGAGACGTTCCTGCCCGCCGACCCGGCGACGGCCAAGTACCTGCACACGGCGGCGGGGTGAGAGGGACCGATGCCGGCCGCACCGGTGGGCGTCGCACCGGTATGCGCCACGCGCGCCCCGTGACACACTGATCACGGGGTGTCGACGGCGAAAGCGTGCGGCGGGCGGTGAGGCGTGGGGTGAGTGAGCGGCGGGCCGCGCCCACGGTGGGCCAGGTGGTGCTCGGCAGGAGGCTCCAGGAGTTGCGGGAGGCGGCCGGCCTCGGGCGCGAGGAGGCGGCTCGGGTGCTGCGTGTGGCGCCCGCGACGGTGCGGCGGATGGAGATGGCCGAGGTCTCGCTGAAGATCCCCTACGTGCAGATGCTGCTGTCGGCGTACGGGGTCCGCGGCGAGGAGGCCGCTGCCTTCGTGACGCTGGTGGAGGACGCGAACCGGCCGGGCTGGTGGCAGCGGTACCACGACGTGCTGCCGGAGTGGTTCAGCCTGTACGTGAGTCTGGAGGGCGCCGCCCGGCTGATCCGGTCCTACGAGCCGCACTTCGTGCCCGGGCTGCTGCAGACCGAGGAGTACGCGCGGGCGGTGCTGGAGAGCGGGACGGCGGGGCGCGGCGGCCCGGAGGCGGTGGAGCGGCACGTGTCCCTGCGCATGGCCCGGCAGCGGCTGCTGGAGCGGCAGGGTCCGCCGCACCTGTGGGTGATGGTGGACGAGACGGTGCTGGCGCGCCCGGTGAGCGCGGGCGGCCGGGTGATGCGCGGCCAGCTGGAAAAGCTGCTGGAGTACGCGGTCCGGGATCGCGTCACGCTGCAGGTGGCCGAGTTCGCGGCCGGGCCGCACCCGGGGACGTACGCGCCGTTCTCGCTGTTCCGTTTCGCCGAGCCGGAGCTGCCCGACCTCGTCTACACGGAGTACCTGACCGGCGCGCTGTACCTGGACTCACGCACGGAGATCTCCACGCATCTCGAGGTGCTGGACCACATGACGGCCCGCGCCGCGTCGCCGCGGCGCACGCTGGAGATCCTGCGGGAGTACCGCGACCGGTACTGAAAGGGCCGGAGAGCGGGCCCGGCGGGCGGCGCCGGGCCCGGCAGGTTCAGGCGGCTCCGCCCTTGGCGTCCCGGTCGTCGTCGACGATCTCCGCGTCGACGACGCCGTCCTCACCGTGCGCCGTGTTGTGCCGCCCGGTGTCCTCCGCGCGGGGGCCGGTGTCCTCGGGCCGGTCCTGGGGGGCCTGGGCGTACATCGCCTGGCCCATCTTCTGGCTGACGCCGGCGAGGTGCTCGACGGCCGTCCGCAGGGAACCGGTGTCTCCGTTGCGCTCCAGTTGGCTCCTGACCTCCGCGGTCGCCGCCTCCACCTCGCTCCTGACGTCCCCGGGGATCCGGTCGGGGTTGTCGCGCAGGAACCTCTCGGTCTGGTAGACGAGTTGCTCGGCCTGGTTGCGGGTCTCGGCCTCCTCGCGGCGCCGGCGGTCCTCCTCGGCGTACTGCTCGGCCTCCCGCATCATGCGGTCGATGTCGTCCTTGGGCAGCGCCGAGCCGCCGGTGACGGTCATCTTCTGCTCGCGTCCGGTCGCCAGGTCCTTGGCGGAGACGTGCATGATGCCGTTGGCGTCGATGTCGAAGGCGACCTCGATCTGCGGGACGCCGCGCGGCGAGGGCGGCAGGCCGGTCAGGTCGAAGACGCCGAGCTTCTTGTTGTACGCGGCGATCTCGCGTTCGCCCTGGTACACCTGGATGCCGACCGAGGGCTGGTTGTCGGTGGCCGTGGTGAAGATCTCCGAACGCCGGGTGGGGATGGTCGTGTTGCGTTCGATCAGCTTGGTCATGATGCCGCCCTTGGTCTCGATGCCGAGGGACAGCGGGGTGACGTCGAGCAGGAGGACGTCCTTGACGTCGCCGCGGATGACACCGGCCTGGAGGGCGGCGCCCACGGCGACGACCTCGTCGGGGTTGACGCCCTTGTGCGGGTCCTTGCCGGTGAGGTCCTTGACCAGGTCGGTGACCGCGGGCATGCGGGTGGAGCCGCCGACGAGGATCACGTGGTCGACGGCGGACAGCTTGACGCCGGCGTCCTTGACGGCCTGGTGGAAGGGCTGCCTGCAGCGGTCGAGCAGGTCCGCGGTGAGCTCCTGGAACTGGGCGCGGGTCAGCTTCTCGTCGAGGTGGAGCGGGCCCTCGGCGGAGGCGGTGATGTAGGGCAGGTTGACGGTGGTCTCGGAGGACGAGGACAGCTCGATCTTGGCCTTCTCCGCGGCCTCGCGCAGTCGTTGCAGCGCCATGTTGTCCCGGTCCAGGTCGACGCCGTACTGGCCCTTGAACCGTTTGACGAGGTACTCGACGACCCGCTGGTCCCAGTCGTCGCCGCCGAGGTGGGTGTCGCCGTTGGTGGCCTTGACCTCGATGACCCCTTCGCCGATCTCCAGCAGGGAGACGTCGAAGGTGCCGCCGCCGAGGTCGAAGACGAGGACGGTCTGCTCCTCGCCGCGGTCGAGACCGTAGGCGAGGGCGGCGGCGGTCGGCTCGTTGATGATACGGAGCACGTTCAGGCCGGCGATCTCACCGGCCTCCTTCGTCGCCTGGCGCTGGGCGTCGTCGAAGTAGGCGGGGACGGTGATCACCGCGTCGGTGACGTCCTCGCCGAGGTAGGACTCCGCGTCCCGCTTCAGCTTCTGCAGCACGCGCGCCGACAGCTCCTGCGCCCGGTAGCGGGTGCCGTCGACGGAGCCGTGCTCGGGGAAGCGCCAGTGCGCGTCGCCCATGTGCCGCTTGACGGAGCGCGCGGTGCGCTCCACGTTCGTCACGGCCTGCCGTTTGGCGACCTCGCCGACGAGCACCTCGCCGTTCTTGGCGAACGCCACGACCGAGGGCGTGGTCCGCGCGCCCTCGGCGTTGGCGACGACGGTGGGCTCGCCGCCCTCCAGGACGGCCACCACCGAGTTCGTCGTCCCCAGATCGATCCCGACCGCGCGTGCCATCTTCGGCCCCTTCCGGCAGCGGACACATCCCCCTTATCAGCACAGAACCGGGGACGGTCGTTGTCAATGCGGGGAACCGGCCGGGACGGAAAGACCCGGGCCGGGCGCGACCGGAAAACGGCCCGGCCGCGCCCGAGCGGGGCCGGGCGCGGCGGGCAGACCGCTCGTGCCGCGCCACCGGGGACGGGGCCCGGCACCGCGGACGGAGGTCAGGCGAGCTTCGCCGACAGGGTGATCTTCGTGCCCGCCAGGGCCTGGCTGACCGGGCAGTTCTTCTTGGCGTCCTCGGCGGCGGCGACGAACGCGTCGTTGTCGATGCCGGGGACGGCGCCCTCGACGGTGAGGTGGATCCCGGTGATGCCCTCACCCGGCTGGAAGTCCACGTCGGCCCTGGTCTCGAGCTTGGTGGGCGGGGTGCCGGCGCCGGCCAGGCCGTGCGACAGCGCCATGGAGAAACAGCTGGAGTGGGCGGCGGCGATCAGTTCCTCGGGGCTGGTCCTGCCGTTCGCCTGCTCGGCGCGCGACGCCCAGGTCACCGGCTGCTGGCCGATGCCGGAGGAGTCGAAGGTGACGACGCCGTTGCCCTCGAGCAGGTTGCCTTCCCAGACGGTGTGAGCGGTGCGCGTGGTTGCCACGGTGCATCCTTCCGAAATGCGGCTGTGTCCTGACGCGGCAATCCCGTTGCCGGGTCGCCGGGACCCATCCGATCACATTCCGGCCCGGCGCACGCGGCAGACCGGTGGCGCGTTGCGGGCGCGCGTCCGGCGGACCGATGGCGCGTCCCGGGCGGGTTCCGGTGGAGTGTCCGGCCGCGGACGGCCCCTACGCGACCCGCCGGCCCTCCGGTTGCTGGAGCGGCACCTGCGGTCCGTGGGACTCGCGCAGCCAGCGGCGCAGGACGCGGTGGACGTGCTCGGCGCCGACGATTTCGCCGGCCTCCGCAGCCTCCCCGGCCTCCCCGGCCTCCCCGGCCTCCCCGGCCTCCCCGGCCTCCCCGGCCTCCCCGGCCTCCGCGGCCGGCGGGGAGAGGGCGAGCGGCGACAGCAGGAACGGGCGGGTCTGGGCGCCGCCGAGACCGCCGTGGGAGCCGATCTGCTCCTCGAAGGCGAGGACCTCGCCGTCGGCGGGGTCGTGGAAGGAGTTCACCATGATGTCGGCGGCGTGCGGGAAGGAGTGCGTGCGCCGCACGGCGTCGGCGGCGCCGGGCCCGAACGGGGCGAGCGGGCCGGGATCGGCGTCGAGGTCGTCCAGCGATATCTCCGCGCCGCGCGCGCCGAGGACGACCCCGCCGTGCTCCTCGCTGCGCACGAGCAGGAAACCGACGCCGGGGTGGTTGGCGAGCGTGGCCAGCAGCGCCGGGTGACGGGCGTCGATCTCCTCCTTGCTCATGCGGTGCGGCACGTCGGGGAAGGACACCAGGCCGAGGTTGCCGGAGGCGAGCACGACCGGTTCGCTGTGCCGGCCGGAGGGCCGGTGGCGCTCGTGGTGCTCCTCCGGCCTGCGCAGCGCGACACGGACCGCGGCCCGCGCCTCGGCGCCGCTCCGGGTGTGCTCGGCGCGGCGCGGGACGGGCAGTCCGCAGCCCGCCCGGACCAGGTCGCCCAGGGTGAGGCCGTACCGGGAGCGGAACGTCTCGCCGGGGCTCTGGCCGTGGTCGGACAGGACGACGATCCGGTAGGGGCGGGGGGCGTTGTCGGCGGCCTTCTCGATCAGTGCGAGGGCGCGGTCCAGGCGGTGCAGCACCTTCGCGGCGTCCCGGCTGCGCGGCCCGGAGTGGTGGGCCACCTCGTCGTAGGCGACGAGGTCGGCGTAGACGGCGCTGCGCCCGCCGAGCAGATCGCCCATGACCGCGGCGACGACGACGTCCCGTTCGACGACGGTGGCGAAGGCCCGCACGAGGGGGTAGAGGCCGCCACGGCCGACGCGCGGACGCTGCCTGCGGATCCGGGCCTGGACGGACTGGCCGATCTCGCGGCCGACCTCGGCGGCGAAGGACAGCGCGGTGCGCACGGCGTTGGCGGGGTCGGAGAAGTAGGCGAAGTAGCCCGCGCGTGAGCGGTTCTCGCGGCCGCGGCGCGCGGAGACCGACAGCACGAGCGCGAGTTCGCCGGCGCCGCCGCTGAACAGGTTGCCGCGGCTGGCCCCGTCGACGGTGAGCAGCCCGCCGTCGCCGGTGTGTGCCACGGCACGGCGCTGGAGTTCGACGGCGCCGGAGGGACGGTTGCAGACCATCACCTCGCCGGTGTCCTTCTCGTACCAGCGGAAGGCGGGGACGTCGTGGTTGGAGCCGTGCAGGATGCCGAGCTGGCTGGCGCCGGTCTGGCTGGACCAGTCGGTGCGCCAGGGGGTGAGCCGGTGGGTGGGCCGGCCGCCCGGGTCGGTGCCCAGCCAGCGGGCGACGGTCGGCATCAGGCCCTGGCCGACCGCGTCCAACAGGACGTCGTGACCCACACCGTCGAGCTGCACGAAGACGGTGCCGGGCGTGGACGGGCCGGACGGCTGCCGTCTTCGCCGGCGGTCGGCGAGCCGGTAGAGCCGGCGCCGGTAGGCGTCGTCGTCCCGTACGGCGAGGGCGGCGCCGGTGGCCGAGGCGACCGCGGACATCACGGCGGCGACGATGACGGCGGTCTCGGGTGCGGCCTCCGGCCGGCCGGAGGGGCTGACGCGCAGGGCGAGCAGCAGCAGCGAGCCGTTGAGGAAGAACACCAGCAGCCCGAGGACGAGCGCGGGCACCAGGAGCAGCAGCCGGACCAGCAGCGGCCAGACGAGGGCCGACAGCAGACCGAAGGCGCCCGCGCCGAGCGCGGCGGTGACGGCGATGCGGGTGGCGCTGTCGCCGCCGGGGGACTGCAACTGGAAGTCCGGCAGGACGCCGGCGAGGAGGAGCAGGGTGAGGGTGGAGACGACCCACACCGTGAGGCTCCGCCCGACCTGACTGGCGACTGCGCGCCACCGCCCGCCCCGCACGACCCTCACACCTCACGTCCCGGCCCGTCACCGGTGGGCCTCGCCCCACCCTGTCACACGCGGCGGGGGGAGCCGCTACCGGCCGTCGTAGCCGGCCGTCGGCATGGACAGCCGCCGGTGCACCCGGGCCATCATCTGCGCGTCGTAGGAGGGTTCGGCCTGCCCCACCGTCTCCACGCGCACGCCCCGGCGCGCGCACTCGGCGGTGAACTCCTCCACGGAGGACAGCGCCTTCTCCAGCACGCGGTGGCTGGGGGCGACGAACAGGTCGACGCCGGGACGCATCCCGTCCCACAGGGCGCAGTGGTCGGGCCGCAGCCGGCGGACCAGCAGTTCCCGTGCGACGACGTACCCGTGCTCGGCGGCCCACCGCGCGCACATGGCGTGCTGGCTGCGCGAGTCGACCAGGAAGGGGTCGTCGTGCAGTTCCTCCAGGGGTGTCAGGCTCGCGATCGCGGTGACACGTACCCCTGCGGCGGCGTCCCCGTCCCGGGCACCCGGTGCTCTCCCCATGGCGTCCCCTCACTGCCGGGTTCCAGCCGCCGACCCTACCGCTGGACGTAGGCTCTGGGGAGTCGCGCGAAGGAGGAAACGGAGTGCCGGTGGAGATCACGTGGTGGGGTCACGCCACCTGCACCGTCGAGGACTCGAACGTGCGCGTCCTCACCGATCCACTGTTCGCGCGCCGGCTCGCGCACCTGCGGCGCCGGCGCGGCGCCCTGCCCCCGCCGGACGCCTGGGACGCGGACGTGGTGCTTGTGTCGCACCTGCACGCCGACCACCTGCACGTGCCCTCGCTGGCCCGGCTCGCCCCGGGTACGCCCCTGTTCGTACCCCGGGGCGCACCGCGTTCCGTGCCGGGGCTGCGCCGGCTGGACCGGCTGCGGATGACCGAGGTCGCGCCGGGCGACCGCGTCGACGTGGGCGGTCTCGTCGTGCGGGTGGTGCCCGCGGAGCACGACGGGCGGCGGCTGCCCGTCGGGCCGCGCCGCTCCCCCGCGCTGGGCTACGTCGTCGAGGGCGAGGCCCGTACGTACTTCGCCGGGGACACCGGCCTGTTCGAGTCGATGGCGCGGGAGGTCGGTCCGGTCGACGCGGCGCTGCTGCCGGTGGGCGGATGGGGGCCGTACCTCGGCGAGGGTCACCTCGACGCGGGCCGGGCGGCGCGGGCCCTGGCGCGGCTGGAGCCGTACATGGCGGTGCCGGTGCACTACGGCACGTACTGGCCGATCGGGATGGACGCCGTGCGCCCGCACGAATTCCACGCGCCGGGCGAGGAGTTCGTGCGCCTGGCGGCGCGTCACGCGCCGGCGGTGCGGGTGCACCGGCTCGGGCACGGGCAGAGCGTCCGTCTGGAGGTCGCCCGGTGACGTGGCTCGCCACCGTCGTGACGACGGTCGTGCCGCCGGTGTCGACGCAGCGGGCGGTGGGGTATCCGTCGCTGTTCCTGCTGGTGCTGATCGGTGCGCTGGTCCCGGTGGTGCCGACCGGGGCGCTGGTCAGCTCGGCGGCGGTGGTCGCCTTCCACCAGGCGGCGCCGCTGTCGATGCTGCTGGTCTTCCTCACGGCCGCGCTGGCCGCGTTCCTCGGCGACGCGACGCTGTACTGGCTGGGGCAGCGCGGGATGCGCTCGAAGAACGGGTCCCGGTGGCTGGAGGCGATACGGGACCGCGCGCCGGAGGACCGGCTGCAACAGGCCCAGGACAAGCTCGCCAGGCACGGGGTGACGGTGCTGGTGCTGTCCCGGCTGGTGCCGGCCGGCCGCATACCGGTGATGCTGGCGTGCCTGCTGGCGAAGTGGCCGCTGCGCCGCTTCTCCCGCGGCAACCTCCCGGCCTGCCTGGCCTGGGCCCTGACGTACGAGCTGATCGGCGTCCTCGGCGGCTCGCTGTTCACCGAGCCGTGGGAGGGCGTGGTGGCCGCGGTCGTCCTGACGGTGCTGGTCGGTGCGGCCCCGGGTCTGTGGCGCCGGGTGCGGGGGTCGTCGCCGGTGCACCGGTCGAGCTGACACGCCTGGCCGCGGGCGCCCGGTTCCGTCCGTCCCGGGACCCGGGGCGGCGGCCCCGGTCACCCGGGGGCGGGCCACCACCGCGCCGGGCCTCAGTCCAGCACCCGGGACCCGCCCACGGGCAGGTCCCACAGGTCCTCACGGGGCAGGCCCGCGTTCTGCCAGGCGGCCCGTACGCGCGTGAGCGGTTCCAGGACCGGCTCGGCGGAGAGGACGAACGTGCCCCAGTGCATCGGGGCCATGCGGCGGGCGCCGAGGTCCTGCGCGGCCATGACCGCCTCCTCCGGGTCGCAGTGCACGTCCCTGAGCCACCACCGCGGGTCGTAGGCGCCGATGGGGAGCAGGGCCAGGTCGATGCCGGGGTAGCGGCGGCCGATGCGCGAGAACCAGTGGCCGTAGCCGGTGTCGCCGGCGAAGTAGACGCGCCGGCCGTCGGGCGCGGTCAGCACCCAGCCGCCCCACAGGCTGCGGCAGGTGTCGGTGAGGGTGCGCTTGGACCAGTGGTGCGCGGGCACGAAGTCGAAGCGGACGGCGGCGTGGCTACGACCGCCGCTTCCCGGCGAGGTTCCCGGGGCGCCGTCCCCCGCACGCAGTTCGGCGCCCTCCCACCAGTCGAGTTCGGTGACGCGGGTGAAGCGGCGGCGGTGGAACCAGCGGCCGAGCCCGGCCGGCACGAACACCGGTGTGTCGCGTGGCAGGCGGCGCAGGGTGGGGGCGTCCAGATGGTCGTAGTGGTTGTGGCTGATGACGACCGCGTCGACGGGTGGCAGCGCCTCCCAGGCGACGCCGACGGGGGTCACTCTGGCCGGGGTGCCGATGATCCGCCGGGACCACACCGGGTCGGTGAGCACGGTGAGCCCGCCGATGCGCACCACCCAGCTCGCGTGTCCCGCCCAGGTGACGGCGACGGCCCCCGCGTCCACGCGGGGCAGCGGGCCCGGTTCGTAGGGCAGGCGCGGGATGTCGGCGAGGCCCGCTCTGTCCGGCCGTACGGCGCCCTCCCGCACGAAACGGGCGTAGGCCCGCAGCCCGGGCAGCGGAGCGGTGAGACGGTCGTGGAAGGTGCGCGGCCACACCCGCCGCTCCCCCGGCGGCCGGGGGGCGGTCAGCGGCGGAGCGAGCGCTGGGGAGGCCACCGGATCGCCGGCGTCCCGGGTGGTCGTGGGCGTGATCGACTCGGACTGCTGCGTCATCGAGGAGGCTCCCATCGCTGAGCGTCGTCGCAAAGATCGTCGAAGACCGTTTTCAAGGAGGTCAACGCGCGTTGTACGGGCGGCAGTTCCAACGGTGAGGGTGACGAGAGGCATTCCTCGCGCTCCTCGTCCGTACCGCCGAGGAGTTCGGCGGTGGACAGCCGCACCCGCAGTTCGCCGAGGTCGTCGCCGAAGCGGTGGCCGCCCGGTGCCGGCATGCCGAGGCGGGCGGTGAGGAAGTCCTCCAACTCCTGCGCGTCGCCGACCTGGTGGGCGGTGAGCGCGGCGCGCAGCGGGCCGAGGTCGGCGTACAGGTGGCGGCCGGCCCGGGGCGGCCGGGCGAGCGCGCCGGAGGCGGTCACGACGGCGTACGCGGCGCGGGCCAGGCGCGCGTGCAGCCGCACGGTCGCGGTGGTGCGCGCGGTGACCGGCTCCGGTTCGTCGAGGGCGTAGGCGGCGGCCGCGGCGACGGGTTCGGCGATGCGGGCGTCGAGCGCGGTGAGGACGTCCAGCACGCGCGCGTGCAGGGCGTCCCCGGTGGCGCCCGCGGGGAAGCGGGCGACGGCCGCGGGCCAGCCGGTGGGCAGCAGCGCGCCGGCCAGGTCGGTGACGACGGTGACCCGTTCGGGCAGCATCTCGGCTGGGCTGAGCAGGACCGTCTCGTGGGGCTCGTGCACGGTGTCCCGCCAGGTCTCGTCGCTGACGAGGTGCAGCCCCTCGCCCGCGGCGGCCTCGACGGTCTCGTGCAGCACCTCCGGTGGCGCGACGGTGGCGGTGGGGTCGTCGGCGACGGACAGCACGACCAGCCGCGGATCGCCGCCCTCGGCGCGGACCCGGCGGACGGTCTCCAGAAGGACGTAGGGGTCCGGGACACCGCCGGACTCGGCGGCTGTGGCCACGTGGAAGACGGGGCGGCCCAGCAGGCGTGCGTACGGCGCCCACCAGGCGGCGCACGGCCTGGGCACCAGCACGTCGCCGCCGAGCGCGGCGGTCAGCGCGAGCAGCAGGGAGGGCGCGCCGGGCGCCGCGACCACGCGGCCGGGCCGGGTGGACAGCCCGCGCCGCGTCCAGTACCCGCAGGCGGCGTCGGTCAGCGCGGCCCCGCCGCCGATCGGGCGTTCCTCGTGGCGTCCCGCGGCGGCGACGAGCGCGGCGGACAGTTCGGGCAGCACCGGCAGGCCGTCGTCGGGGAGGGCGGGCCCGTAACGGACGGGGCCGTGGCCCTCCGGAGCCGTCCGCCGCATCGCCACCTCCGCGCAGTGCCTGGTGCCGTGTCCTGTCGCCGTCGGGCCGGGCGGTCCGTGGGGGTCCGCATCGTGCCGGGCCGGGCCGTGCGTACGGCGGGGGCCGTGCCACGGTGGGCGAGTACCCAGGACGGGCCCTTGTCATGGCCGCCCGGCCGGGTTGCGACGGTCACACCGGCCGCGACCCACGGCCCGGGACGGCGCGCCATCCTCCTGGCCCACCGCCCCGGTCAGCACGCCGTCCCCCCGACCCACCGCCCCGGTCAGCACGCCGTCCCCCCGACCCACCGCCCCGATCAACGCGCCGTCCCCCCGACCCACCGCCCCGATCAACACGCCGCCCTCCCGACCCACCGCCCCGCTCAACGCGCCGTCCCCCCGACCCACGGCCCGGGTCAGCACGCCGGCCTCCAGCGGCGCCACAGCCGCTGCGCGGCGGCGCCGAACGCCGCCGCGATCAGCAGGCCGCCGACGGCCAGGGCCGGGACGGACGTGGTGAACGAGCCGCCCTCCCCCGCCTCCACGCCGTGCTGCGTCACGTCGCCGGTGTCCTTCGCCTGGCCGTCGCCGCCCCGGCCCCCGTCATGGGCTCCCTCTTCGTGGGCCGAGTCGTCGCCGTCCTCGTCGTGGCCGGACTCGCCGCCGTCCTCGTCCTGGCCTCCCCCGTCGCGCGTTCCCTGGTCCTGACCCGTCTCGCCCCAGCCGCCCTCGCCGCGGGAGGGGTCAGGCGAGGTGCCGTCGTCGGAGGAGTCACGCGAGGTGCCGTCGCCGGAGGGGGCGCGGGGGGCTTCCTGCGGGAAGTCGTCGCCCGGGTCGGCCCGCAGGGGACTCAGGCCGGCGCCCGCCGACGACGAGGCGCCGGTCGGCGGCACACCGGAGCCCACGCCCGGCCCGGCCTCGGACCCCGCGTCCAGCCCGGGGCCCTGGGGTACGCCCAGGCCGAACGGGTCCGAAGCCTCGCCGCGCGGCTCGCCGCCCTCGGAGGCGCCGGAGCCCGGCCCGTCGGAGAGGGAATCCACCGGAGGCGCGCCGACGGGGCCACCCTGGGCGGCGTAGCCGCCGGGCGGGCCACCGGCGGACGGAACCGGGGGCGGCCCGCCGGTGGACAGGGCCGGGGGCGGGCCGCCGGCGGACGGCACCGGCGGCGGGCCACCGGCGGACGGAACCGGGGGCGGCCCGCCGGTGGACGGGGCCCGGGACAGTCCACCGGCCGGGGAAGCCGGGGCGCCGGTGTCCCGGCGGGACGGGTCCGGGGCGAGGGGGCGCCCGGCCCGCACCCGACCGGCCCGCTCGCCGGCCCCGGCCCCGCAGGCGGGGTCGCCCGGCGCGCAGGAGAAGCCGGCCGGGGCGCCGACGGCGGACCGGACCGGATCGGGCCCGGGCGTCGCGGCCGGGGCGCCGGCGGCGGAGGCGACCGGAGCGGCGGCACCCGCTATGAGGCCGGCCAGGACGACGGACAGGGAACGGGCGGTGCGACGCATGGATGCGGCTCCTCACGACCGGCAGCGGTGCGGCACAGCGCGTGTGCCTGTCTGCCATCACAACCCGTCCCCGGGCGGGCCGCGCGCCCCCGGCTCCCGGGGCCGTCCGTTAGCGGGACACAGACAGCCGTGCGGGTGAGCGGAGCAGAGGGCCGCGCTCGCCCGGCATCCGCGCCGCCGACCGCCCCCGACCGAGCGCCCGACCGAGCGGCCCCACGCCCCGCCGACATCGGCGCCACCGACGTCCGCCCCCGCCGGGGGGGCGGCGCGCCGGCCGCTACCCCGTCTCGCGCAGCACCTGCTCCCGCAGCCGGTCGCAGCAGCGGCTGATCACCCGGGAGACGTGCATCTGGGACATCCCCATCCGCTCGGCGATCCGGCTCTGCGTCAGGTCGCCGAAGAAGCGCAGGTACAGGATGGCCCGCTCCCGCTCGGGCAGGGCCGCCAGCCGCGGCTTGACGGCCTCACGGTCGACGACGGTGTCCAGCGCGGGGTCCGGCGCGCCGAGCGCGTCGCTCAGGGAATAGCCGTCGTTGCTGCCGGGCAGCTCCGCGTCCAGCGAGAGCGCCGTGAAGCTGTCCAGTGCCTCCAGCCCGGTCCGGACCTCCTCCTCGCTCAGGCCGGCGTGCTCGGCGATCTCGGCGACGCCGGGGCGGTCCCCCGAGGCGGTCTGGGACAGCTCCCGGGTGGCGGCGCGGACCTGGTTGCGCAGGTCCTGCACCCGGCGCGGCACGTGCAGGGTCCACATGTGGTCGCGGAAGTGCCGCTTGATCTCGCCGGTGACGGTGGGCACGGCGTAGCTCTCGAAGGCGTGGCCGCGGTCCGGGTCGTAGCGGTCGACGGCCTTGACCAGGCCGAGCGCCGCGATCTGGCGCAGGTCCTCGTAGCTCTCGCCGCGGCCGCGGAAACGGCCCGCGAGCCGGTCGGCCATCGGCAGCCAGGCCCGCACGATCTCGTCGCGCAGTCCGTCCCGCCGCTCTCCGGCCGGCAGGGTGGCGAGTCTGCGGAAGGCCTCCTCGGTGGCGGGTGCGTCGTCGTGCGGATGGCGCCTGGCGCTGGCGGTTCGCATGCTGCGTCCCAACTCCCTCGGGGGTGTTCTGGGTGGACGGTCACCGTGGGAGGGCGGCCACGCAGCGGACGCGCACGTCCGGCGGCCCGCCGTGGCGGTCCCACGGACGTGCCTCCGGTCCGAAACACTGACTGCGCGCCTGCCCCGGGGCGGCGAAGGCAAACACCCGGGCAGGTTTTCGCGGGGCCGCGCCGGGTGACACGTGATCCCGACTGTGCCCGCTGTCCCCGCCCCCCGGGAGGTCCGTTCTCATGAGTACCAAGGTCGGCGACCACATCCTGCAGCGTCTGCGCGAGTGGGGTGTGGAGGAGGTCTTCGGCTACCCCGGTGACGGCATCAACGGGCTGCTCGCCGCCTGGGGCCGGGCCGATGACCAACCGCGCTTCGTGCAGGCCCGGCACGAGGAGACGGCCGCCCTGCAGGCCGTGGGCTACGCCAAGTTCAGCGGACGCCTCGGCGTGTGCGTGGCGACGTCCGGGCCGGGCGCGATCCACCTGCTCAACGGCCTGTACGACGCGAAGCTCGACCATGTGCCGGTGCTCGCGATCGTCGGGCAGACGCACCGCACCGCGATGGGCGGCTCCTACCAGCAGGAGGTCGACCTGCACACGCTGTTCAAGGACGTCGCCTCCGACTTCGTGGAGACGGTGACGGTCCCCGAGCAGCTGCCGAACGTGCTGGACCGGGCGATCCGCACCGCGTACGCCCGCCGCTGCCCGACCGCGGTCATCATCCCCGGCGACGTGCAGGATCTCGACTACTCGCCACCGACGCACGAGTTCAAGATGGTGCCCTCAAGTCTGGACCGCAGCGCCTGGACGGCGGTCCCCGGCGAGGACGCGCTGCAGCGGGCCGCCGAGGTCCTCAACGCCGGCGACAAGGTGGCGATCCTGGTCGGCCAGGGCGCCTCGGGGGCGCGGACGGAGGTCGAGCGGATCGCCGAGCTGCTCGGTGCCGGCGTCGCCAAGGCGCTGCTCGGCAAGGACGTCCTCAGTGACGAACTGCCCTACGTGACCGGCTCGATCGGCCTGCTCGGTACCCGCCCGTCGTACGAGCTGATGCGCGACTGCGACACCCTGCTGACGATCGGCTCCTCGTTCCCGTACAGCCAGTTCCTGCCGAAGTTCGGGTCGGCCCGCGGCGTGCAGATCGACATCGACCCGCACATGGTCGGCATGCGCTACCCGTACGAGGTGAACCTCGTCGGCGACGCGCGGGCGACGCTGGAGCGGCTGATCCCGCTGCTGAACCCGGACCGCGGCCGCGAGTGGTTCGACACCGTGTGCGACAACGTGCGGCGCTGGCACGACGTGATGGAGCGGCGGGCGGGCCTGTCGGCCGACCCGGTCAACCCGGAGTACGCGGCCCGCGCGCTGGACCCGCTGCTGCCGGAGAACGCGATCATCACCTCCGACTCCGGTTCCACCGCCAACTGGTACGCCCGGCACCTGACGATGCGGGGCGCGATGCGCTCCTCGCTGTCGGGCACGCTGGCAACGATGGGCTGCGCGGTGCCGTACGCGATCGGCGCGAAGTTCGCCCACCCGGACCGGCCCGCGATCGCCTTGGTCGGGGACGGCGCGATGCAGATGAACGGCATGGCCGAGCTGATCACGGCGGCCAAGTACCGGCACCAGTGGGACGATCCGCGGCTGGTGGTCGCCATCTGGAACAACCGGGACCTCAACCAGGTCACCTGGGAGCTGCGGTCCATGGGCGGCGCGCCGTCGTTCCTGCCCTCGCAGGAGCTCCCGGACGTGCAGTACGCCGCCTTCGCCCGCTCCCTGGGGCTGACCGGCATCCGGGTGGAGCGGCCGGAGGACGTCGAGGGGGCCTGGCGGGCGGCGCTGGAGGCCGACGGGCCGGCGGTGGTCGAGTTCCTGACCGACCCGGCGGTGCCGCCGATCCCGCCGCACGCCACGTGGGAGCAGATGGAGGCGACGGCCGCCGCGATCCTGAAGGGCGACGCGGACCGCGGTTCCGTGGTCAAGCAGGGTCTGAAGGCGAAGGTGCAGGAGTTCCTGACGGGCAGCGACAAGCCGTAGCCCGGGGCGGACGGGCGGGCGCGGGGCACCTGCCGGCGGGCACGGGCCACCGCGCCCGCCGGGTGGCCGTCGCAGGTGGGCGGTGTCGGCTCGCCGTGCACGGGTACGCGATGGCCACGCCGGCGATCGGGGCCGCGGCGGCCCCACCGACTGGAAGGCAGGAAGGGCCCGCGTATGGCTGATTACGTGAGGGACGTCATGACACCCGGTGTGGTCGCCGTCCGCCCCGACGCCTCGATCGCCGAGGCGGCCAAGCTGATGCGCGACCAGGACATCGGTGACGTGGTGGTGGCCGACGGGCAGCAGATCGTCGGCGTGCTCACCGACCGCGACATCACGGTGCGGGCCGTGGCCGAGGGCCGTGACCCGCAGACGGTGAGCGTGCGGGCCGTATGCACGCCGGACCCGCGGGTCGTCGGCCCGCACGACCCGGTGTCGGCGGCCGTCGCGCTGATGCGCCGGCACGCCGTGCGCCGCCTGCCGGTCGTCGAGGACGGCCTGCCGGTCGGCATGGTGAGCCTCGGCGACCTGGCCGAGGCGGACCGGGCGGGGTCGGCGCTCGCCGACATCAGCCGGGCGGAACCGGACACGGCGGGCCCGCACGCGGCGCAACGGCCGCTCACGGACTCCGCGCGGCCCGGAACGGGCGCCACGACCACCGGGTGAGCGGTGACGACACGGCCGCCGCCGAACCGCCCCGGCGCCACCGCCGACCGCGGTCCCGGTCCTGTGCCCGTCGCCCGGGCCCCGCGGTCGCCGGCACCGGCGACCGAAACGAACAAGAAACGAGCGCCCGCCGGCCATGAGGCCCGTGGGTGCCCCACGAAAGGACGTCGAACATCATGCGTATCGCATTCCTGGTCGCACCCGAGGGCGTCGAGCAGGTGGAGCTGACCGAGCCGTGGAAGGCGGCCACCGACGCCGGTCATGAGCCCGTGCTCGTGTCGACCGAGTCGGGTGAGATCCAGGCGTTCAACCACCTGGACAAGGCGGACACGTTCCCCGTCGACGCGGTCGTCGGCGACGTCTCCGCCGACTCCTTCGACGGTCTGGTTCTGCCGGGCGGCGTGGCCAACCCGGACTTCCTGCGGCTCAACGAGAAGGCGGTGGCGTTCGCGAAGTCCTTCTTCGACCAGGGCCGCCCGGTCGCCGCGATCTGCCACGCCCCCTGGACGCTGATCGAGGCGGACGTCGTACGCGACCGGACGCTGACCTCCTGGCCGAGTCTGCGGACGGACCTGCGCAACGCGGGCGCCACCTGGGTCGACGAGCAGGTGAAGGTCTGTGAGGGCGGCCCGAACACGCTGGTCACCAGCCGCAAGCCGGGCGACCTCAAGGCGTTCTGCGAAACGTTCCTGGACGTGTTCGCCAAGGCGCGCGCCTGACGGGAACCGGGGTGACGTAACCGGTCCGCGGCCGTGCGACGGCCCTCCGGCCGGTAGGAGCCGTGCGGGCGGGGTTCGCGCGCCCGGGACGCTGCGAGCGGCGGCTGCGGCGGGGCAGGAAGCCCGGCGACGCGGTGGTCCCGCCGTCGGCGGACCGGTCCGCCGACCCTGCGCACCGGCGGACGCGGGTGTGTCCGGCCGGTGTACCAGGGGCGTACCGGCCGGGCGGGGTCACGACCGGCCGGCGTCAGGTGTGGGGAGTCGCCGACTCCCCGCACTGCCGTTCCCGGGCGCCCTCGCGGGTGCGGCCGGAGGCGACGGGCCGCCGCGGATGACGGCGCAGCCATTCGCCCTCGAGCTGCGCCATGCGCTCGTTGTGGGCGCGCAGCGCGTCGTTCGAGCCGTACAGCAGCGTGTCGTGGCGCGTGCGGTGGATGTTCTCCAGCTCCTTCGTGAGCTGCTGGTCGTCCAGTCGCCCCGGGTCGACTCCGGTCATGGTGGTGCCCCGCTCGTCGTGTTCGTTCATGCGGTACGGGTACCCGTCCGGGACGCACTACCCCCGAACGGCATCGGGAGGAAGCCATGGATCTCGCTTTTCTGCTTCCCCTCTACGAGCGCACCGGTCCCTGGGCTTCCGTGTACGTCGACACCTCGCGGCACGCGGACGACACGCCCCGCGAGCGGCGCCCGACGGTCCGGGAACTGGTCGGTGAGCTGTCCGTGCGGGGCGCGGACGAGGCCACCTGCCGCGCCGTGGAGGACGCGATCGAGGACCTGCGCACCTCCCCGGACGTCCACGGACGGGCCCTGTTCGCACGGGGCGGGCGGATCGTCCTCGATCCCTGTCTGGCCCGCCGCCCGCCGGGCGGCGGCACGGCCGTGTGGGCGCCGCTGCCGCGTGCGGCGCCGCTGCTGGACCTGGCGGGCGAGGACCCCGTGGCGATCGTCGCCTACGTCGACCGCAAGGGCGCCGACTTCGAACTGCGCGACGCGCGGGGCCGGCAGCGGGCCCGGGCGGTGGCGGGACGCCGGCACCCCGTCCACCGCGCCGGCGGCGCCGCCTGGTCCGAGCGGCAGTTCCAGCTGAAGGTGGAGAACACCTGGGAGCACAACGCGGCGGAGATCGCCGACGCGCTCAGTGTCAGCCAGGAGGAGAGCCGCGCCGACCTGCTGGTCCTCGTCGGCGACGCGCGCGCTCTGCGGGAGGTGCGGGAGCGGCTGCCCAGGCGGCTGCACGAGCGTGTCGTGGAGGCCTCGCACGGCACCGCCGCCGGCACCCGGCTGCCGGACGACGCCGTGGACGGCCTCCGCGCGGCGTACGTCCACCGGCGTGCAGAGGCGGAGCTGGACCGCTTCCGGTCCGCCCGGACACCGGACGCCGGGGGACGCGTGGAGGCGGCCGAGGGCCTGCCGGGGCTGCTCGAAGCGGCCCGCGAGCAGCAAATCGAGGAGCTGCTGCTGCGTCCTGACGGTGTGGACCCGCACCGTCGGGTGTGGATCGGGGAGGACCCGGACCAGCTGGCGGAGCGCCGGACGGAGCTGACGATCCTCGGCGAACAGCACTCGTGGGCGGTGCGGGCGGACGAGGCCCTGATCCGCAACGCGGCGGTCACGGACGCCCCGGCGATGTCGCTGGCGCCGCTGTCCGCGGCGGCGGAGGAGGAGCTGCCGGCGGGCGGTCTGGGCGCCGTCCTGCGGCGGAGGTGAGCGACAGCACCACACGGCCTCAGCCCACCGGGGCCCGTGACGCCCCGAGGCCCAGGGGCCGTGGGCGCTCCGAGGTACCGGCCTGTGACGCCGCCAGGTCCGGGACCGTGGCGCGAGGTCCACGGCCGCGGCGCCGCGGCGTCCACCACCACGGCGTCCCTGGGTCCGCCCGGCGCTCGCACCGGCGGCGTGGGTGCCGGCGCCGGGCAACGGCCGTGACGCCGCCAGGTCCACGGCACCGCGGGAACTCCCCGAGGTCCCCGACCGTGACGCCCCGGAGTCCACGGCCACGGCACCCCCGGTCCACGACCCGGGGGTGCCAGGGTCCGCGACCGTGCCCGCGCCAAGTCCGCGACCGTGCCGGGTCCGTGGCCGGGGAGGGCCAGTCGCCGGGCAGGACCGGTCGCCGGGAACACCCGGGCGGCCGTCCGGCCGCCGGTTACCGGGCCCGCTCCACCCGCCGCTCGTCCCACACCGGCTCCGGGGTCTCGCGGACGCGGCCGTCGCTGCCGAAGACGAGGTAGCGGTCGAAGGAACGGGCGAACCAGCGGTCGTGCGTGACCGCGAGCACCGTGCCCTCGAACGCCTCCAGGCCCTCCTGCAGCGCCTCCGCGGACTCCAGGTCCAGGTTGTCGGTGGGCTCGTCCAGCAGCAGGGCCGTCGCGCCCGCCAGTTCCAGCAGCAGGATCTGGAAGCGGGCCTGCTGGCCGCCCGAGAGCCGCTCGAAGCACTGCTCGGCCTGCGCGGTCAGCTCGTAGCGCCGCAACCGGGACATGGCGGCGCCCCGGTCCTGCGCGTGCTCCTTCCAGAGGATGTCCAGGAGGGTGCGGCCCTGCAGTTCGGGGTGCGCGTGGGTCTGCGCGAAGTGCCCGGGCACGACGCGCGCCCCGAGCTTCCAGCTGCCGGTGTGCGCGACGTCCTCGCCGGCCAGCAGCCGCAGGAAGTGGGACTTGCCGGAGCCGTTGGAGCCGAGGACGGCGACCCGTTCGCCGTAGAACACCTCCAGGTCGAACGGTTTCATCAGGCCCGTCAGCTCCAGCCCCGCGCAGGTGACGGCCCGGACGCCGGTGCGGCCGCCCTTCAGCCGCATGGTGATGTCCTGCTCGCGCGGCGGCTCGGGCGGCGGGCCGGCCTCCTCGAACTTGCGCAGCCGGGTCTGGGCGGCGTGGTAGCGGGACGCCATCTCGTGGCTGACACTGGCGGCCTGCCGCAGGTTCAGCACCAGCTTCTTCAGCTGGGTGTGCTTCTCGTCCCAGCGCCTGCGCAGTTCCTCGAAGCGCGCGAAGCGTTCGCGCCGGGCCTCGTGGTAGGTGGCGAAGCCGCCGCCGTGCACCCAGGCGTCGGCGCCGGCCGGGCCGGGCTCGACCGACACGATCTTCTCGGCGGCGCGGGCGAGGAGTTCGCGGTCGTGGGAGACGAACAGGACCGTCTTGCGGGTCTCCTTCAGGCGATCCTCCAGCCAGCGCTTGCCGGGGACGTCGAGGTAGTTGTCCGGCTCGTCGAGCAGGAGCACCTCGTCCGTGCCGCGCAGCAGCGCCTCCAGGACCAGCCGCTTCTGCTCGCCGCCGGACAGGGTCCGCACCTGGCGCCACTGCGCCTTCTCGTAGGGCACGCCGAGCGCGGCCGTGGTGCACACGTCCCACAGCGTCTCGGCCTCGTAGCCCCGCGCCTCCGCCCAGTCCGCCAGGGACTGCGCGTACGCCAGCTGGGCGGCCTCGTCGTCGACGGTCATCAGGGCGTGCTCGGCCACGTCGACGGCCCGCGCCGCCTCGCGGATGCGCGACGGCGCGACGGACACGAGCAGGTCACGCACGGTCGTTTCGTCGCGTACGGAGCCCACGAACTGCCGCATCACGCCCAGGCCGCCGCTGACGGTGACGCTGCCGCCGTGCGGCTTCAGCTCGCCGGAGATCAGCCGGAGCAGGGTCGTCTTGCCGGCGCCGTTGGGTCCGACGAGGGCCACGACGGCCCCCTCCCCCACCCGGAAGGACACGTCGCCGAGCAGCGTCCTCCCGTCGGGGAGGTGGTATTCGAGGTGCGCGGCTTCCAGATGTCCCATGAGGACGCATTGTGCGGGCGGCGCCCTGGCGGCGGCAAACCCATATCCGAAGCCGGCGGACCGGCCCCCGGCCGCGGGTGGCCGTCCGGCCGGGCCGCCCTCCTCCGGACGTGACGACCGCGCCCCGCGCCGGACTGGCGCCACCCAGGTCGTCACGTCCGGGCCGGAGGCGACGCGGCGGCCCGCCGCCGGCCGGGCGGGTCGGGGCCCGGTCCCGGCGGCCGTGTCGAGCGGGGCGGGGGCGGGATCCGGCCGCGGCCACGAGGGGCAGCCGCGTCCGGGGGGCGGCCCAGCGGGGTCGGCGCCGTTCGCGCGGACAAGGGAGAGCGACTTGAGGGTAACGGTCTCTGTATGAGCCCAGACCTCGACCTCACCGCCCCGATGACCGGCGCGCACTCCGTGCTGAAGCGGGCGCTGGCCCTGGACAGCCGCCTGTTCGAGGCCGCGGCCTCGTGGCGCTGGCCCGGCGCCGAGCCCGTCCTGCCGCGGCTGAGCCGCAGCGCCGACCACGGCGTGCTGTGGCTCGCCGTGGCGGCCGCCATGGCGGCGAGCCGCACGCCGCGGGCCCGCCGCGCCGCCGTCCGCGGCCTGGCCTCGCTGGGCCTGGCCTCCCTGACCATCAACACGCTCGGCAAGCGCTCGGTGCGCCGTCCCCGCCCGGCGCTGGACCCGGTGCCGCTGATGCGCCGGCTGAAGCAGCAGCCGATCACGACGTCCTTCCCCTCGGGTCACTCGGCGTCCGCGGCCGCCTTCGCGACCGGCGTCGCCCTGGAGTCCCCGGCGTGGGGCGCGGCGGTGGCCCCGCTGGCCCTGTCGGTGGTGGCTTCCCGCGTGTACACCGGTGTCCACTTCCCGAGCGACGTCCTGGCGGGCGCGGCCCTGGGCGCGAGCGCCGCGTTCGCCGTCCGGGGCCTGGTGCCCACGCGCGGGCAGATCGTCCCGCCGGCCCGGCCGCGCGCCCACCTGCCGGCGCTGCCCGGGGGCGACGGCCTGGTCGTCGTCGCGAACACCGCGTCGGGCACCGCGGACCGGGCCCAGGCGCTGCGGGACGCGCTGCCGGAGGCGGAGGTCGTGGAGTGCGCGCCGGAGGACGTCGGGGCGGAGCTGGAGAAGGCGGCCGGCCGGGCCCGGGTGCTCGGGGTGTGCGGCGGTGACGGCACCGTGAACGCGGCCGCCGAGGTCGCCCTGCGGCACGGACTGCCGCTCGCCGTGCTGCCCGGCGGGACCCTCAACCACTTCGCGTACGACCTCGGCGTGGAGGACGTGCGGGACCTGTCCCGGGCCCTGGAGCGGGGCGAGGGTATGCGCACCGACGTGGGCCGCTTCTCCTCCGGGCACAAGCGGGGCATCTTCCTGAACACCTTCAGCCTGGGCGTGTACCCGGAGCTGGTGCGCGAGCGGGAGCACTGGTCGAAGCGGATCGGCGGGTGGCCCGCCGGCGTGCTGGCGGCGCTGCGGGTGCTGCGTGCGGACCGCCATCCCCTGGAGGCCGAGTTCGAGGGCCGGCGCCGTCCGCTGTGGCTGCTGTTCGCCGGCAACGGCACCTACCACCGGATGGGCCTGGCGCCGGGCCGCCGGCAGGACCTGGCGGACGGTGTGCTCGACGTGCGCGTGGTGCACGGCGGTCGCCGGCCCGCGCTGCGGCTGCTCGCCGCCGCTCTCGCCGGCCCGCTGACCCGCTCCCCCGCCCACGCGGGGGTGCAGGTGCACCGGCTGCATCTGACGGGTGTCGCCCCCGGCACGCTGCTCGCCTACGACGGCGAGGTCATGGAGGTCGATGACGAGGTGTGGCTGGAGAAGCTGCCCGGGGCCCTGCCGGTGTACCGCCCCCTCCCCCGCACCTGACCAACAATCAGTCCACTTAGTGGGACGTCGGTCTCATCATGCGGCATGCGCGCGTACCGTGATCCGCGCCGGCCCGGGCCGTGGGGCCCGGGCCCCGGGCCGACGGGCCCGGCGGGGACCGGTACGACGAGAGGGGCAAGGCCATGCCTGAGCCGCGGGAGACGGCCGTCTACACACACGGCCACCACGAGTCCGTGCTGCGTTCGCACATGTGGCGCACCGCCGCCAACTCGGCGGCGTACCTCCTCGGCTCGCTCAGGCCCCACATGAGGGTCCTGGACGTGGGCTGCGGCCCCGGCACCATCACCGCCGACCTGGCGGAACTGGTACCCGACGGGCACGTCACCGGCGTGGACCGGGCGCCGGCGATCCTGGAGCGGGCCGGCGCCACGGCCGCCGGGCGGGGACTGTCCAACGTCGGCTTCGCGGTCGCCGACGTGCACGCCCTGCCCTACCCCGACGACCACTTCTGCGTGGTCCACGCCCACCAGGTGCTGCAGCACGTGGGCGATCCCGTGGCGGCACTGCGCGAGATGCGGCGGGTCACGAGACCGGGCGGGTACGTGGCCGTGCGCGACGCGGACTACGGGGCGATGACCTGGTATCCGGAGGTACCAGGGATGGACGACTGGCTGGAGCTGTACGAGCGGGTGGCCCGCGCCAACGGCGGCGAGCCGGACGCGGGACGCCGGCTGCGTTCCTGGGCGGCGCGGGCGGGCTTCACGGACGTCACGGCCACGTCGAGCACATGGACCTTCGCCACCGCAGCCGAGCGGGAGTGGTGGAGCGGTCTGTGGGCGGAGCGCACCCTGGCCTCGGCGTACGCGGACCGCGCCGTGGACGGCGGCCACGCGACCCCCGGGCGGCTGCGCGCCGTGGCGGAGGCCTGGCGGGAGTGGGGGAAGAGGGAGGACGGCTGGTTCGCCGTGCTGCACGGGGAGATTCTCTGCCGCAAGGACTCCTGACCGGCCGCGCGGGCCGCACATGATCCCGGCTTTCCCGGCCGGGGCACGGCTGCCGTGGCGGCGGCGCGGGAACGCCACCGCCACGGAACCCGTCACTGCCGGGGCAGCAGGGGCCCCAGGGGCCCGAGGTCCAGGTTCAGGTCCTCGGGCCGCAGTCCGTAGCGGTCGCGCAGCTCGCCCATGCGGTCCTCCAGGAGCATGAGCGTCAGCCCGATCCGTTCCTCCTGCTCCTCGCTCAGGTCGCCCTCGTCGAAGCGGCGCAGCGCCTGCCGCTCCATGAGTTGGCGCAGCAGTTCGACGACGGTCAGCACGAGCTTGACGAGGTCGCGCTCGACCGTGTCCGGTTCGAGATCCAGCCGCTTCCGCCTGGCCGGCGACGACCCGGCAGGGGACCGCTCAGCCGACGACGAATCAGCCGGCGACGGCTCCCTCGGCGACGAATCGGCCGACGACCCCTCAGCCGACGACGAATCGGCCGGCGACTGCTCGGCCGGCGGTGGTCCGGTTGGCGATGGTCCGGTTGGCGACGGCTCGGCCGGGGACGGCCCGGTCGGCGATGTCACGTCAGTCTCCAAACGGTGAGGGCACTTGCTCGTTGACCGAGCTGATCAACGCGTTCAGGTCGATGCGGACCAGGTCGACGTCCGCGATGCGCAGCGTCACGTCCCCGGTGATCACCACTCCGCCGGCCAGCAGCCGGTCGAGCAGATCGACCAGGGCGATCTCGCGGCGTTCCACGACGGTCACGAACCCGTCCCCTCCTCCGCGGTGTCCTGGGCGAACGAGTAGGCCGCCCAGGGACCGGTGAGTTCCACCCGCAGCCCGGGGACGTCGTCCTTGGTGCGGTCCACGCGTTCGACGAACTCCTCGGACCCGGCGCGCGGCACCAGATAGGCCGCGTTCAGCACGTTCCGCCCCGAGGAGCCGGACAGGACGGCGTTCTGCGGCGTGTGCAGCCGCGTGTCCTCCGCCAGGGAGGACAGCGTCTCGTGCAGCCGGGTCGCGAACGTCTCGGCCCGCTGCCACAGATCCTCGTGCGCCCTCGTCTGCTGCCGCCGCTGCCGCAGGTAGTCCCGGCCGGACGCGGCCTTGGGGGCCGGCGCGGGCTGCGCGCTCTCCGGCTGCTCGGTCTCGAGGTAGACCTTGACACCCCACTCGACGCGGCCCTCAAGCCGGTGCAGGGTGTGCAGGAAGTGGTCCTCGCGAGCCTCCATCATGGTGCGCACGCCGCTGTCGTCACGGAAGACGGTGCCCAGGCGCAGCGGCAGCGGCGTGGTGACGACGGTGAGCGCGTCGATCACGCTCTGGTGGCCGCGGGCGGTCGCGGCGAGCCAGTCGAGATCCTCCAGATGGGCCCGCAGCGGCTCCTCGGCGAAGTCGGCCTCCGGCACCTCGCTCACCACGGCCACCAGGTCGTGGTGGGGAAGCAGCTTGGCCGGCTTGCCCGCCACGCCCGTCAGCTCGGCCTGGAGAGGCGTGCCGAAGGGACGGCAGACGGCGTAGACGTACCGCAGTCCGGTCATGGGTTCTCCTTCTGGGCACGGCCCCTGTCCAGCTCCAGTTCCTCCAGGCGCGCCAGCCGCTCCCGGAGCTCGGCGTTCTCCCGCGCGAGCTCGTCGCGGCGGGCTCGCGAGGAGAGTGCCGGATCACTCTCCCACCAGTCGATACCCATCTCCTTCGCCTTGTCCACGGAGGCCACGACGAGTCGGAGCTTGATGGTGAGGAGTTCGATGTCGAGCAGGTTGATGCGGATGTCACCAGCGATGACGATGCCTTTGTCGAGCACCCGTTCGAGGATGTCGGCAAGGTTGGCGCCGCTGCTCGGGCCGTAGGGGTCGGGCAGCCGGCTCGGGGTCGTCATCGGCGGCTCCCACCTTCGGCGGGCCCGGGCTCGCCTTCCTCCTCGTCCTCGTACTCCCCTTCGGGCTCCTCCTCGCCGCCCTCCTCAGGGGCCTCCTCGTCCTCGTACTCCCCTTCCGGCTCTTCCTCGCCGCCCTCCTCGGGAGCCTCCTCGTCCTCGTACTCCCCTTCCGGCTCTTCCTCGCCGCCCTCCTCGGGAGCCTCCTCCTCCTCGTACTCCCCTTCGGGCTCCTCCTCGGCGCCCTCCTCGTCCTCCTCGTACTCCCCTTCGGGCTCTTCCTCGGCGCCCTCCTCCGGAGCCTGCTCTTCCTCGGTGGGCTCCTCCTCAGCGCCCTCCTCGGCCTCGGCAGCCTCCTCGGCGCCCTCGGGCTCCTCGCCCTCCTGCTCGGCCCGCTGCTCCTCCTCGAGCGCCTCCTCGTGGGTGCGGACGACCTCACCGTCCCGGATTTCGCCGCGCCAGCCGTCCTCCGCCTCTCCCTTGAGGCTGATGTAGCGGTCGAAGTTCTTGAAGTCCAGGCGGACCCGGCGGCCCTGGGCACGCCAGAGGTTGGCGGTCTTCTCGAAGAAGCCGCTGGGGAAGTACTCCATGACCAGCAGGATGCGGGTGCCGTTGTCGTCGAGCCGGTGGAAGGTGACGACGCCCCTGTGGGTGCCCTTGGCGGCCTCCGACGACCACTGGATCTTGTAGTCGGGGATCTGCTCGACGGTCAGGCCCTTCCAGCTACGGTTGGACCACCAGATCTTGCCCTTCCAGTCCGAGGTCGTGTCGTCGATGCGGCTCGCGCTCTTGACGCCCTTGGCGAAGATGCTGAAGTCCTGGAACTGGGTCCACTGGTCGTAGGCGGTGCGCACCGGCACGCCGACGTCGAGGGACTCGATGATGACGGTGGGCTTGTTGCCGGCGCGCTTCTTGCCCTTGCCCTTGCCGCCCCCGAGGTTCTTCAGCGCGCCCACGACGTTGTCCTTCGCTTTCGAGGCACCGAGTTCGAGCACGGAGCGCACCGGCCCCTTGCCCTCGGCGAGCTTGCGGCCGCCCTCGAGTGCCATCTTGGCGAAGCCCGGGCTCTTGCCCTCGGCGATGTCGCTGAGCTTGAGCGTGGTCGCGCCCAGCTTGCGGCCCACCCCGGTCAGCATGCGTTGGGCCTGGGCGGCGAGGAAGTCCTGCACCTCCGACTTCAGCCGGTCCACGGCCTCGCTGTGGGCCAGGCCGGACAGCGGGTTGTCCTTGGACTCCTTGCCGGCGGTGGACTTCACCGATCGCAGTGCTTCGGTCATCGCTCACCGCCACCCTTCGGCAGCCGGGGGCGGGCACCGCGCGCGGCGTCG
This sequence comes from Streptomyces sp. NPDC003697, assembly GCF_053587115.1. NCBI lineage: Bacteria > Bacillati > Actinomycetota > Actinomycetes > Kitasatosporales > Streptomycetaceae > Streptomyces > Streptomyces sp. NPDC003697. Next base: position 69,208 of record NZ_JBSFNN010000002.1, on the reverse strand, counting down.
CCGGCCGAGGCCGTCTTCTTCGCCGCCGTCTTCCCCGCGGCCGTGGTCTTCTTCGCCGCCGTCTTCCTGGCGGGGCTCTGCTTCGCCGCCTTCGGCCGCGCCTTCGCGGCCGTCTCACGGCCTTCGGGCTTCCGCTTCCTCGGCTCGCCCTCGGACTCACCGTCCGGCTCCTGCGCCTCGCGGCCCTCCCGGTCCTCGTACTCGTCCTCGACCTCGTCGCCCTCGGGCTCCTCGGCACCCGGCCCGTCCGCCTCGGCGGCCTTCCCGCCGCCCGCGAGCTGGTCGCGCACCTGGGCGGTGCGGCCGTGCAGCCGGTCGGCGAGCGAACTGATCTGCCGCTCCACCATCGCACCCGACGCCGCCTTGCCGACGCCCCGCAGCTCCTGCGTCAGCTGGTCGCTGATCTCCTTGAACTGCGGGTTGTTCTGCAGCTGCTGGTTCACCAGCTCGGCGATGCCCTTGGGGCCCAGGTTCAGCTTCTTGCCGGCCACCAGACTTCCGACGGCGAGGGCGAGTTTCGCTTTTTTGGTACGTCCCAGAAGGTATCCGGCCCCTACCGCGAGGCCGAGTGCCGTTCGATTCATCGCGCTGTCCCCTCACCTGTTCCCGCGCCACCGCGCATGCCGACCTCCAGGCGGTCCAGGAGCTCGTCCTCCCGGCGGTCGAACTCCTCGTCACTGATCTCGCCCGCCTCCAGCTGCTCCTCCAGCTGGGCGAGTTCGGCCCGTACCGCGGCCGGGTCGTAGTACAGGCGCTCCGCTTCCTGGAGCACCTTCCTGATCGCCCAGGCGCTGCCGCGTGCCGGTGCGAACGGCAGCAGCAGCACCTCCGAGATCAGTCCCATCGCCTTACTCCGCTCCCGCGTCCGCTCCGGCCGGGGTCGCCGCGGACTCGGCGGGCTCGGCGGGGCCGGGCTCGACGAAGCTGTACGGCGGCAGCGGTCCGTTGACGCGCAGTTCTACGTGCGGCAGTGCCTTGCGGGCGTCCTCCACGGCACCCAGGAAGTCCTCCGCCGTGTTCCGGTCGACCAGGAAGGAGGCGTTGACCAGCCAGCCCGTGGACTCGGGACCGGAGCTCATCGCGGCGGCCGCGGGCTCCAGCGCCCGGATCACCTCCGCGGCGTCCTCTCCCTCGCGGGCCTTGACCGCGCCGGCGACCATCTCGCCGAGCCGGATCTTCTGGTCGTAACTGCCGCCGCCGGCCTGCCGGTTGGCTTCCGCCTGTGCCCGGACCTCGGCGTTCTCGGCCATCACGCGGTGCAGCACGGCCTCTTCGATGTGACTGCCCTTGACGTTGTACTCGACCTTGCCGTCCAGGGCCTGCAGGCGCTCGGCGTAGTGGTCCGCGCGCTCGGCCAGCACGCCGGTGACGGCGGCGTCGTCCGGGGCGACACTGCCGAACCGCATGGGCAGGACGCAGCCCGCCGCTCCCGCCTCACCCAGCACGTTCTGGTGGGCGAGCAGGTCCCTGCGCTTGGGGCGCAGCCCCTCCGGCGCATCGCTGACGATCGCCGCCAGCTCGCCCTCGCGCAGCACGCGCACGGGGCGCGGCGGCTCTCCGACGCCCTCCATGCCGTCCGGCAGCGCGGGGTGCGACGCGGCCGTGATGCCGTAGACGTATGTGCTCACTCGTCCTCCTCCTTCCGGCGGGCGGCGGTCTTGCGGGCCCTCGGCCTGCTCTCGCCCTCTTCACGGGCCTGCTTGAACGCGTCCGAGATGGTCTCGGCGGCGCCGGACAGGGCTCCCTTGGACTTGCCGCGCGCACCGGACTCGGTGACCTCGCCGACGATCTCCGGCAGGCCCGGGCTCTTGCGCGGCCCGGCCTCCAGGTCGAGCCGGTTGCATGCCTCCGCGAAGCGCAGATAGGTGTCGACGCTGGCGACGACGACACGGACGTCGATCTTCAGGATTTCGATGCCGACCAGGGAGACCCTGACGAACGCGTCGATGACAAGCCCCCTGTCGAGGACGAGTTCGAGTACGTCGTAGAGGCCGCTGCTGCCGCCTCCGCCGCCGCTCTGCTGTGCCGGGACAACGGTCATGCCGACCGCGCCTCCTTGTCTGTGGGAATGGACTGCGAATGTCGTCGCGGGTGCGGCCTACCGGCCGCCGGACCGTGCGTCGGCCCGCCCGCGTTCGTAACGGCGGAGGCGCCGGTAGCCGGTCAGCTGCCCCTCGGGGTCGAGCTCGACCAGGTAGCTCGCCATCAGGCTCATCGTCTCCGGGACCCGCTCGAGTTCCAGGACCTCCACCTCGAGCGACCATCCGTCCTCGGTCTGCTCGAACGAGGAGACGGACTCCGCGGTCATGCCGGTGAGTTCGGCGAGCTGGGCGCGCGCCTCGCGCAGCACCTCCATCGGCCTCGGACGGGCCGCACGCTGATCCGCTGTTGCCTCTGACTCCTGAGATTGTTGTGGCTTCTGTGAATCCTGCGAGTCTTGTGTGTTGTTCGTGTTCGTCATGGCCACCTCTTTCTTCCGTGTGGCCGCGAGTCCGTTGGCCAAACCTTCACGGGCGCAGAGGTCCCCTCCGTTGGGCGTTCCACCTGCGCAGGGCCGGTATGTGTATTAGCCACGGAAAGCGTCCAGGCGGCGTCGCGCCGGGTTCAGGGAGCGGCCCCGGCCGAGCAGGCCGGCCCAGGGGTCCGTGCGGGCCTGGTCGACGGCGTCGGCCAGGGTCCACCGCCGGGCCCCGATGTCCGCGCCGTCGAGCTGGTCCCAGGTGACGGGCACGGCGACGGGCGCGCCGGGCAGGGCGCGGACCGTGTAGGGGGCCACCGCGGTCTGGGCGTACCCGTTGCGCTGCACGTCGAGGTAGAGCCGGTCGCCGCGCTCGCTCTTGCGGGCCGCCGTGGTGAGCCGGTCCGGGTGGGCGGCGGCGAGGACCTCGGCGACGTCCCGGGCGAACGCGCGCACGTCGTCGAAGTCATGACGTCCGTCGAGGGCGACCACGACGTGCAGACCGCGCGAGCCCGTCGTCATCGGCGCCGAGGGCAGCCCCAGCCGGTCCAGCAGCTCCCGCAGCTCCCGGGCGGTCTCGCGCACCGGCGCGAAGTCCTCCCCCGGCGCGGTGCCGGAGGGACCGGCCTCCCAGGCGGGGTCGAGGTCGAAGACCATGCGGTCCGGCCGCTCGATCCGGCCGACCCGGGACAGCCACCGGTGGAGGGTGAGGCAGGCCTGGTCGGCGAGGTGGACAAGGGTGGCGGTGTCGTCGCACACGACGTGCGTGACGGTGCCGCCCTCCTTGGCGACCTCGGCCCGGGTGATCCAGCCGGGGTAGCTCTCCGGGGCGTTCTTCTGCATGAACCTCGGTCCGTCGAGGCCGTCGGGGTGGCGCTGGAGCATCAGCGGGCGGCCGCGCAGGTGCGGCAGCATGAACGGCGCGACAGCCCGGTAGTAGTCGACGAGGTCCGCCTTGGTGTACTCCTTCGCGCCGCCGCCGTCGCTGTCACGCCCGGGAAAGAGCACCTTGTCCGGCCGGTGCACCTGGACCGTGCGGCGGCCGGCCCGCACGGTGCGCGTCTCCCCGCTCACGGGACGATCGCCTGCTCGACCAGCAGCCGCGCGGACGCCGCGATCGACTCGGCGTCGATGCCCGCGGCGTGCAACTGCTCGGCGGGCGAGGCCGAGCCGGGCATCGTGCCGACGGCGAGCCGGACCAGGCGGGGCACCGGGCGCCCGTCGCTGAACGCGTCGAGCACGGCGTCCCCGAGGCCGCCCTCCGCGCGGTGGTCCTCGACGGTGAGCAGGCAGCCGGTCTGGTCGGCGGCCTGGCGCAGCGTGTCGCGGTCGACGGGCTTGACGGAGTACAGGTCGATCACCCGGACCGGGATGCCCTCCTGCTCCAGGGTGTCGGCGGCCGCCAGCGCCTCGTACACGGTGACGCCCGCGGCGGCGATCGTCAGCCGGTCACGGTCGGTGGACCGCAGCACCTTGCTGCCGCCGACCGGGAACTCCTCGTCCGGTCCGTAGATCACCTTGCTGCCCCCGCGGGAGGTGCGCAGATACCGGACGCCGGCCAGGCCCGCAGTCTGGGCGACCAGCTTCGCCGTCTGGTTGGCGTCGCACGGGTACAGCACGGTCGAGCCGTGGATCGCGCGCATCATCGCCAGGTCCTCCAGGCCCATCTGCGAGGGCCCGTCCTGCCCGATGGAGACACCCGCGTGGGAGCCGTTGAGGTTGATGCCGGAACCGCTGATGGAGGCCATGCGCACGAAGTCGTGGGCGCGCGTGAGGAAGGCGGCGAACGTGGAGGCGTAGGGCACCCAGCCGCGCCGGGCCATTCCGACGGCGGCCGCGACCATCTGCTGCTCGGCGATGTAGCACTCGAAGTACCGGTCGGGGTGCTCCTTGGCGAAGAACTCCGCGCGGGTGGAGTCGCCGACCTCGCCGTCGAGCACGACGACGTCGCCGCGCGCGGTGCCGAGCGCGGCGAGCGCCCGGCCGAACGCGTCGCGCGTCGCGACCTCCTCGCCCTTCTCCCAGCGGGGCAGTTCGAGGTCGCTGTCGCCCACGGTCTGCGGCGGCCGGACGGAGGCCGGCTCGCTCACCCGTACGCGCAGGTCGCGGACGCCGCCGAGTTCCTCGATCGCCTCGTCGGCGTTCTTCAGCGGCTTGCCGTGCAGGCCCTCGCGGTCCTCGATGTCGGCGACGCCCTTGCCCTTGACGGTGCGGGCGATGACCGCGGTGGGCTGCCCCGCGGTGGACAGCGCCTCGCCGTAGGCCCGGTCGATCGCTTCCAGGTCGTGCCCGTCGATCTCGACGGTGTGCCAGTCGAAGGCGCGGAAGCGGCGGGCGTAGGCGTCGAGGTCGTGCCCGTGCCGGGTGGGGCCACGCTGGCCGAGCCGGTTGACGTCGACGATCAGGACGAGGTTGTCGAGCTGCTCGTGACCGGCGTGCTCGGCGGCCTCCCAGATGGAGCCCTCGGCGAGTTCGCTGTCGCCGCACAGTACCCATACCCGGTACCCGGCGCGCTCCAGCCGCTTGCCGGCCAGCGCCATGCCGACGCCGATCGGCAGTCCCTGCCCGAGCGAGCCGGTGGCGGTCTCCACCCACGGCAGCCGCTGCGGCGTCGGATGCCCTTCGAGTCGGCTGCCCAGCTTGCGGAAGGTGAGCAGTTCCTCGTCGTCGATGGCGCCGGCCGCCTTGAAGGCTGAGTACAGCAGGGGCGAGGCGTGCCCCTTGGACAGCACGAACCGGTCGTTGCCCGGGTGGTCGGGGCGCTCGAAGTCGTAGCGGAAGTGATGGGCGAGCAGGACGGCCACCAGGTCCGCGGCGGACATGGACGACGTCGGGTGCCCGGAGCCCGCCTCGGCGGCGGCCCGCACGCTGTCGACGCGCAACTGCTGCCCGAGTTCGGCGAGTTCGTCGGTGTTCATGGATCTCCTTTCGCGGGGATTCCCGCTGCGGTTTCCGCCGGTGTGTCCACCGGGGGGTCCATCGGCAGGTCGTCGCGGTCGACCGGCCCGGGGGAGAGGCGCCGGCCTCGGTGCGCCTCGACGGGCGGCGCCTCAACGGGGGGCTTCTCACCGGGCGGCACCTCGCCGGGCGGGCGGCCGGCCGGCGGCTCCACGCCGGGCCGCTTCCCGGCGGGCTGATTGCCGGCGGACTCACCGCCCGGCCGGTCCCTTGCCGGATCCCTGCCGGGCTGGTCGCCCGTCGGTTGCGCGCCAGGCCGGGTCTTCGCGGGCTCGCCACCCGGCTGATTCTTCGCGGGCTCGCCGCCGGGCTGGTTCCTGGCCGGTTCCCCGCCGGGCTGGTTCCTCGCCGGTTCCGCACCGACCTGTGTCCTCGCCGGCCGCGTGCCGGACCGGTTCTCCGCGGACTCGCCGCCCGGCTGGTTCCTGGGCGGCTCCGGGCTGGGCTCTGTCCTCCCCGGTCGCGCGCCGGTCCGGTTCCCCGCCGGTTCGGGCGCGCCACCCGCGCCGCCGGCGCCGGCGTGCTCCTGCGCTGCGGGCCGGAGCGGCGACCACGCCGGCTCGCCCGCGGCGAGCACGAGCCGGTCGTAGCCCAGCGTGCCCTCGTTGCCCTCGGGGTCGGTGTAGTGCACCGAGCGGGCGTCCAGATCGACGCGATCGGCTTCGCCGAGGACCAGGCGCACGTGGCGCAGGGTGCCGGAGAGGGACACGGTGACGCGGCGCGGTTCCAGGATGCCCGCCGCCACCTGGGGCAGCAGGGGCAGGTACAGGAAGTAGTCCGTCGGGTTCAGCAGGACGACGTCGGCCCTGCCGCGGGCCGTCCGGGACAGCACTCGAGCCGTCCGGTATCCGGCGAAGCCGGCACCGACGATCACGATACGGGGTCGACTCACGGTTCCCCTCCGGCGCTGTCGCGGAGTTCGTACGGAACCTTCCGCGTCCCCCCGGGCGGGGCCCCCAAACGTCCGCCGCGCCCACCCGGCACGCCCGCCGGGCGGCTCCCGCGGCCGGGCCGACCGGACGCGCGGAGGGACGACGCGCGGCACCGGACGGACACCTCCCCTGCCGCAGCGACCGTCACGACGGCCGTCGCGGCGACCACCGTCCCGGCGTCGCCGCGCCGCACCCCGGCTGCCGTAACCGCGGGTGTGACGGCGCCGGGTGCGTGGGACCACGGCGGTCCGTCCCCCGCCGGCCACCCGCCGCCAGGACCCGCCAGGACCCGCCAGGACCCCGTCCTGACCCGGCCGCAGCCCGCCGGGTCAGGACGGGGAGGACCGCACGGGGCCGGGGCGCATCCGGAAGTCGTAGCGCCCCGGAAGTTCCCCGGCCCCGGTCCGCTCCCACACCTGCCCGAGCCGCTCGTCGCCCTCGCGCAGGTCGGCGACCTCGAAGCCCTCCTCGAAGACGGCCCGGGCGTCCTCCCGGCGGCCCTCGGCGAGCAGCAGCTCCGCCTCCAGCAGCCGGAACCGGCCCCGCTCCCTGGTGGTGGCGGGCAGCCGCTCCCACACGCCCCGCGCCGGTGCCGCACGGCCGGCCCGCAGCAGCGCCTCGATCGTCTCCCGGCCCAGCGCGGCGGTGGCCGCCGCCCACGACGGGTCGTCGTCGCGCCGTTCCCGGCACAGGCCGTCGAAGGCCTCGGCGTACCGGTCGGCGGCCCGCTCGTGGTGTCCGCCCTCCTCGTCGGCGACGGCGAGACAGCGCAGCAGCGGCCACCCCGGCGACGCGGGCGCGGACGGCGACGCGAGGGCCCGCTCCCAGCTGCGCACCGCCTGCGCCCGGTCTCCGGCGTGCCACTGCGCGACACCGAGGTGGTACTCCGTCAGCGGGGTGGCGGGAGCCGTCTCCAGCATGTCCCGCCAGTGCGGGGCGACCAGGGTCGGACCCGGCGGCCGCACCTCACGCGGCTGCGGGAAGGACCCCGAGCGCAGCAGTTCCCGCCAGGGCTCCTCCGCTTCGCCGAGGGTGGACTCGGCGAACGGCGTGCCCGGCAGCTTCCAGCCGGCGCGCAGCACTTCGAGTGCGCCCCGGCCGGAGCCGGTGGCGAGCATCTCGTCCGGTTCGGCGTCGGCGTACGGCCGCCACGCCTCGTACGCGGCGTCGACGACGGTGCGCGGCAGGGCGGCGTCGAGTCGCTCCTCGGTGCGCCGCAGGACGGCGTCCCACTCCCCCGCCGGCGACGGAGCGCTCAGCGGCCCGTACGCCTCCAGCCACGCGACCTCGCTCTCCGCCTCCAGCGGGACGTGCTCCAGCTGGGTGCGGGCGAGTCCGGCCTGGATCTCGCAGTAGCCGCCGGTGCCGGGTTCCGTCAGCCACTCCTGCCAGCGCCGCCCGCCGGGGCCGGCGCCCCACACGAACAGCTTGCGGCCGCGCAGCACGTCGGTCGACGTCTGCACCAGGCCGTCGCCGCCGTCGTCGAGCGCGGCGATCCAGGGCCGCCGCCCCTCGGGCAGGTCGTAGAAGTAGTCGGCGGCGAAGGTGCTGTTCAGCGGGTACGTCCGGTCGGTGCCGTCGTACGAGGGGACGGGCACCCGGCGCAGGCGGCGCTCGTAGCCGAAGTGGAACGCCTCGTGCGCGGGCGCGAGCACCCGACGCTCCTCCGGCACCGCGATGTTGGACCACCAGTAGGTCGGCACCGGCCGGTCGTGGGGATTGCGGATGCGGACGGCGACGTACAGGAAGTCGGCGCCGTCCGGCAGCCAGAGGTCGATCTGGAAGGGCAGGTCGCGCAGCGGTTCCCACTCCCACAGGCGCAGCATCTCCCCGCCGCCGGGCGCCGGGACGCGGGCGGCGTGCAGGGGGGAGCAGGAGAGGGTGGTGTGGCCGGTCGCGCCGATGTTCCACTCGATGCCGCCGGAGAACCAGGCGCCGTTGAGGGCGAAGTTGGCGGGCTGGAACACCGGGTTGCGGTAGAGGAGTTCGCGGCCGGTTGCCTTGTGCACCAGGGAGGCGACGCGACCGCCGAACCCGGGAAGCACCGTGGCACGCAGCCGGTCGTTCTCCAGCACCAGCGCGTCGATCTGCCGGGGTTCGCGCGTCCGGTCGTAGCCGTCGCGGACACGGACCGGCAGCAGGCTGCGCAGCGGCGCACAGCGCATCTGCCGGGCCATGTCCCGCGGCAGGCGCCCGATCTCCTTGTCGTCCTGGCCCTCGACGTCGTGGACCTCGTCGAGCGGGCGCAGCGGGGGCAGGGGGTTGTCCGGCCCCAACTGCGCGGCGGGCAGCGTCAGTACCTCGCGTCGGATCGTCGTCACGACGACCATGGAACCCGGTACCCGGTGATCCGGCCAGAGGCACCGCCGGTCAGGGTTCCGCAAAGGCGTCCTCCTGACGCGTTCCGCACGGCCCGGGGCGCGTTCCGCACGGTCCGGACGGGGTGTGCCCCAGATACGCGCCAAAGGGGCAATGAGTTGGGATGATCGCGCGGTGAGTGATGCGAGGGTGTTGGCCGCGGAGGCCGTTGAGTCACATGTCCGGGCGTTCTTCGAAGGGCACTCCGTGGAGGTCGTCGACTACGGCCTCGGGCCGGAACGGCGAGAGGTGGTGCCCGATCTGCGAGTTCTGATCGTAGGGCCGGGTCCCCGCGGCGACAGCTGGGCCTATGTGACCGCCGGGTGCTGGGCCGCGCTGGAGAAGGACGGCCACGGCCTTGAGTTCGTCATGACCGCCCACGTCCGCGACCAGCGGTTCATCGAGCTCATGGCGATGATCGCCTACTACCACTGCGGAGGACATCAGCTCGACCTGGAGCACAGCATGCCGATCGGTGAACCGTGGGTGCCGGGGTCAACCTGCGACCACCTGCTGATCAGCCTGCCCTGTCTCCACGGACCCGACCTCGAACACTGCTCCGTTCCGGGAGGTCACGCCCGCATCCTGTGGACCCTGCCCGTCACGACGGCCGAGATCGAGTTCCGCAGGCGTCACGGGCACGAGGCGTTGGAGCAGCTCTTCGACGAGGCAGAGATCATTCCCACCGATCCTTTCAGGGCGTCGGTTGCCTGAGTTTCCGGCGCCCGGCGGTAGGACGACGAGGAACGAGCGGTGCGGGAACCGGTCGCCAAGCGGCACCAGCAAGACCATCCCGGCCATATAGCCGGCCTGTGTGGCGGGTCACCACCGCAGGGCGGCCATCTCGGCACCCTGGTCCCAGGTGAGGGAGGTTGTCGGGGTTGCCACACATCACTATGCCCCCGGTGACCACACCCGCTGATCAATCACAGGCCCACCAGGCGCCGCTTGACCTTACCGCTGGCGGCAGGGTTCAACGATGACCGGCATGGACAGCAGCACTGCACCCAGGATCAGCAGGGTCGTCGCCGTCACCGGGGCCGGCACCGGGATCGGCCGGGCCACCGCCCGCGCTTTCGCCGCCGAGGGCGCCCACGTCCTGGCCGTCGGCCGACGGGCCGAACCGCTCAACGAGACCGCCGCCAGGCACAGCCACATCACCCCGCTGGCTGTCGACATCACCGCAGACGGCGCGCCCGAGCTGATCGTCCGGACCGCGCTGGAGACGCACGGCCGGTTGGACGTGCTGGTCAATAATGCCGGCATCGTGCGCAGCGGTTCCCTCGGCGCGCTCACGCCGGAGATGATCGGACTGCAGGTTGCCACCAACCTGATCGCACCTGTCCTGCTGGCCCAGGCCGCGCTGCCGTCTCTGGAGGCGTCCGACGGAGTGATCGTCAACGTGAGTACATCGGTGGGGCAGCGGGCCTGGCCGGGCAGCTCTGTCTACGCGGCGACCAAGACCGCGCTGGAGACGCTGACCCGCAGCTGGGCCGTCGAGCTGGCACCTCGCGGGATCCGAGTGGCGGCGGTCGCCCCCGGAGCGATCGACACCCCGATCGGCGAGCACCAGGGACTGACACCGGAGCGGATGGCAGCGGTACGGGAGTGGCAGCTGGCACACACCCCGCTGGGCCGGATCGGCCAGCCCGAGGAGGTGGCCTGGGCGATCACCCAGCTTGCCGCACCGGCCGCGTCGTTTGTCACCGGGGTCGTACTCCCGGTCGACGGCGGGGCGGTCGTGGCGTGATAGGAGTTGCACCCCAGAGGGGAGAGCGGGTGCAGATCGGTGAGCTGGCCAAGGCGACCGGGACGACCGCCCGTGCGCTGCGGCACTACGAGCAGGCGGGGTTGATCTCCTCCGAGCGGACCCCCAATGGTTACCGCCTCTATGACGAGCGTGCGGTGGTGCGGGTCCGCAACATCCGCTACCTCCTGACCGCCGGGCTCACCCTGGACGACGTGCGGGTCTTCCTGCCGTGTCTGGACGGAGACGTAACCGCGGCGCCGCCGTCCGACAGGGGCATCCGGGTCGCAGTGCAGCGACTGGCAGTCCTCGACGAACGCATCGCCGCCCAGACCGCAGTCCGGGACCGCCTCCAAGCCGCACTGCGCCAGGCAACCAGTGACCGGATCCGGCCAGTAGCCTGACCGCCCACCTCACTGCAGAAGTTCGGAAGACCGTGCGCCTCCAAGCCCCCGGCGGCCACACACGGTGACCACGGACCCTCACTCTTTGAGGAATACGCGACTGTCGGATATGTGAGGTCGCCAGTGTCACACCCCCGGACGCGTTCCGCAGGGGTTGCAGGCGCTCCGGACGCGTTCCGCGCGGATTCCACGGGCCGCACGCGGGCCCACCGTGAACTCGGTGCGGGTCCCCGCGGCCTCCGCGACGCTCCGCGCGACGGCCTCGCGGAGCGCCCGGGCCGCCGGGCCGCCGGAAAACGGCGCGTCACGGTGTGCGTCCGCGCCGTACAGTCGGGCCTTCACACCCGACCAGGGCCGGCGGCGGCCGGGAGAAGGAGCGGAGCCACCTGAGCGGGCGGCACACCTACCGGGTGATCGTCCGGGGCACCTGGGACGCGCTGACCGGCGAGGCACGGGCGCGCCTGCTCGCCGAGGCGGCGCGGCACGGGCCGACCAGCATGCGGTTCACCGAGGAGGGGTCGCTGTCCTAAGAGGCGTCGCCGCTGAAACACTTCTCGCTGCGGTACGTCGTCGTCTCGGACGCGGCCGACGGCGAGGAGATGGCCGCCGCGATCGCGGAGGACCGGGCCGAGGCGGCGCTGCGCGCGCTCGGCTGCGGCTTCCGCGGCCTCAGGTCGTCCGTGACGGACCTGGACACCATGAAGATCGACTTCAGGCCCGCATCTCGGCGGTGATCGCCCACCGCTGGTGGTCCCGCCAGGCCCCGTCGACGTGGAGCATCTTCGGGGAGAAGCCCTCCAGACGGAACCCGCACCTGCGGGCGAGCGCGATCGAGGCGGTGTTGAGGGGCTGCACGTTGATCTCCAGGCGGTGCAGCCCCAGCGGCCCGAACGCGTACCCGACCACGAGGTCCAGGCCCTCGCGCATCAGCCCACGGCCGGCGGCGTGCGCGAAGGCCCCGTAGCCCAGCGCGCCGGACCGGAAGGCTCCCCCGACGATGTTGTTCACGTTGACGAAGCCGGCGACGCCCCCGCTGTCCCGCTCGCAGACGAGGAACCCGGCCCGGTCGGGGGTTCCGATCAGGCGTCCGGCGTAGGCGGCGTAGGCCTCGGCGGTGTCGGGCAGGAACAGCCACGGGTGGTGCAGGTCCTTGCTCTCGCGGACCCGGGCGGTGAACTCGGGTCCGTCCGCGAGGGTGATGCGGCGTACGCCCACGCGGAGACCCTCGGCGAGGAAGGGGGAGGCTGTGTGCGGCATTCGGCCACCCTACGCGCCGCCGGGTGCGGGCGTCAGGGACGCACCACCGGCAGACGGAGCACGCCGGTGTCACCGGGGGCGCTGACGACCGTCACCGGCTTGACGCCCCGGTTGCCCAGGTAGGCGTCGTCGCTGCCCGCGATCACGAACCGCAGACGGTGACCCGGCTCGTAGCGGTGCACGATCCCCGGCAGGGTGACCGTGAAGGGCCGGGTCACGTCGGGCACGCGGACCGGCGCCACCAGCCGGTGCACCAGCGTCTGGGTGCCGTCCGGCGCCACGTCGTACAGCTTGGCGAACAGGACGAGCTTGTCCGCGGCGTCCGCCGAACGCTGCGTCAGCCGCGCCACCGGGGAGACGACCCGGAGCGTGGCGCGGGGTGCGCCGACGACGTCGACGGACTCCGTCAGCGGTTCGCTGGTCCAGCCGAGGAACGTGCCGGGTGTGTCGTGGGGGGCCCGGTCCGGGAGGCCGATCGCGCCGGCCAGCGAGCTCTCCGAATGGCTCGTCGGCACGAGCCAGTTGGTGTACGTCCGGCTGCCGCGTGCGACGTCGGCCCGGTCGGCGACGAGCCTGCCGTCGCCGGACAGGTACAGCGTACGCCCGAGCGCGGGGAGCTGATCGGCCGTGGCGTACGTGTGCCGGGGGTCGTCGACCCAGTCCCGGTAGTAGGCGAAGTCGGGCCCGGTGTCGGTGGCCGCGCGCCGGTGCAGATAGCGGTCGAACCAGGCGAGGACGCGTCTGCCGACGTAGCTGGTCTCCAGATTGCCCTGGCCGAGGTTCAGCTCGCCGGCCGCCGGGTCCGTCATGCCTCCGCTGTGGCCCCAGGACTGCCAGATCATCTTGGCCGGGGTGCCCTGGGCCCTGAGCGTCTCGTACGTCGCGGTCGCCTCGTTCAGGTTGAACAGGCTGTCGGCCTGCCCCTGGACCAGCAGGGTCGGCGCCTTGACGCGGTCCAGATACGACACCGGGGACACACTGTGCGCGTAGTCGAGCATCCGGGCGGTGCGGTCGGCGGGGTAGCGGCCGGAGTTGAGGGTGCGGACGGTGTCGCACGCCCGGGACACGAAGTGCAGGCAGGCCAGCGAGTTGACGCGGGACGGGTCCAGGCTCGGCTCCAGCAGCGGCTGCCCCTCGCCGATGAGGTAGAAGCCGTTGGTCCACTGCCACTTGAAGACCCCCGGCACCGCGCCGCTGCCGACGGCGTTGTCGGGATCCAGGGAGTAGGCGAGGTCGTGCCAGGTGATGAGGGGGACCAGCGCGTCGACACGGTGGTCGACGGCGGCCGTCGCCAGCTGGATGGCGCCGCCGTAGGAGCCGCCGATCATGCCGACGCGCGGGTCTCCGGCGCCGTCGAGGGTGACGTAGTCGATCCGGGTCCCGTCGTCGGCGGCCCGTCCGCCGCCCAGGAAGTCGACCAGCCGGGAGGCGGCCGTGCCGTCGATCTCCGGGTCGTCGAGCGACACGAGGCAGCCCGAACGGCCGAAGCCGAGCCCCGAGTACACGAGGGAGACGTATCCGCGCTGGGCGAAGGCCTTGCCGATGGCGTCCGTCGAGCCGTCGCTCTTGCTGCCGCCGAAGCCGTTGGTGGCGAGCACGGCGGGCGCGGGACGGTCCCGGCCGGCCCCGGCGGGCCGGTACAGGTCGGCGTCCACGGCGCAGGTCCTGCCACCGGCGCGGACGGTGAACGTCAGCGGCGTGACGGTGAACTCCCCCGCCGCGGACGCGGGAGGGGTGGGTCCGAGGGTGGCGGTGAGCGCGCCGCCGAGGGCGAGGGCGAGCAGGGCGCGGACTCCGGGCACACGAGGGGACACGAGACCTCCACACTGAGGACACCCGAGCCGGCTGCTGCGGCAGCCGACTTACCGGCCGGTAAGTACCGGCCGGATTCATGCTGTGACACGTGTCATGCCGGGTCAATCCACATGCAGGGGTTTCTTGACGGAGTTTCGGTGAAGGTGCCGGGCGGCCCGGGCGTCACCGCAGCGCGGGCTCGTCCAGCGTCAAGGTCGAGGCGTCCGCGTCGAGTTCGGCCGTGACCCCGAACGGGACGGTGAGCGCGCCGTCGCAGTGCCCGAACCCGAACTCCTCGACCACCGGGACGCCGAGACCGCCCAGCCGGTCGGCGAACAGGGCGCGCAGCAGCTCGCGGGGGCCGCAGTCGCGCCAGGAGCCGAGGGCGACGCCCGCGACGCCGTCGAGCCAGCCGGCCCGCAGCAGCTGGGTCAGGATGCGGTCGAGGCGGTACGCCTCCTCCCCCACGTCCTCGATCAGCAGCAGCCCGCCGCGGGCGCCGCGCCGGGCGTGCGGCGTGCCGAGTTCCGCCCCGAGCAGGCTGGCGCACCCGCCGAGCGTGACGCCGCGCGCCCGTCCCGGGACGAGGGCGGTGCCATCGGACGCGATGACGCGGGTCGTCTCCGGCGCGAACAGCGTGGCCCTCAGGTGCTCCTGCGCCCGCGCGTTCTTGACGAAGTCGACGCCCGCCGCCATCGGCCCGTGCAGCGTGACGAGTCCGAGCCGGGTGGCGAACGCCTCGTGCAGCGCGGTGACGTCGCTGAATCCGACCAGCACCTTCGGCCCGGCGGAGCGCATCGCCTCCCAGTCGAGCAGGTCGGCCATCCGCTGCGCGCCGTAGCCGCCGCGGGCGCACAGCACGGCGTCGACGGACGGGTCGCACCAGGCGGCCTGCAGGTCGGCGGCACGGTCGGCGTCCGTGCCCGCCAGATACGGGAGGGCGTCGTGCCGGTCGAGCACGTGCGGCGCCACCACGGGTTCGAGGTCCCAGCCGCGCAGCACGTCGAGCCCGGCCTGCAGCCGCTCCTCGGGCACCGGCCCGCTGGGCGCGACGACGGCGACGCGGGCGCCGGGGGCGAGTCGGGCGGGACGCACGAGTGGCTTCACGGGGCGGGCTCCGGGGTGGGACGTACGGTCGGGCGGCCTCCAGTATCCGCCCGGCGAACGTCCGCACCGCCCGCCCCCGCCCCAGCCACGGCCAGGTCGACTCACACGGCCCCACCCCGGGACGGTCAGCACCGAACAGCCCCGCACCCGGGGCGGTCGGAACCGCACGGCCCCGCCCGCCTCCGACCGAACCGGACCGCTCCACCCGCCGGGCGGTCCGAACCGCACGACGCCGCCACCGGCCGGCCCACCACACCCGCGGCCGTCCACGGACCGGAGGGGACGTGTCGGGGGGTGCCCGCCCGCAGCGGCCGGCGCGTCGACCCCGGTGCGCCGGTGACCGACGGCACTCGCGCCGGTCCGAGGACGGGCACCCCCCGGCGCGGCCCCGCCCCACCCACGGCCGTCCGCGCCCGGCACCAAGCCCCCACCGGCGCCGTCCGTACGACTCACCACCGGGCCGCCCGGCTCGCCCGACGGCCCGGTCAGCCTGCCCCGGCCGCCCCGCCCACCAAGTCGCCCCGCCCGGCCCCCGGGCCGCCGGCCGGACCACTCGCCGAGCCGCCCGCCGGACCGCCGGCGCCGTCGCCCAGGTCCAGGTCCAGCACCGGAACCCCCGGCGCGTCGAACCCGAAGACCTGTGCGTACAGGGAGAGTTCGGCTTCCAGGGCGCGGACCATCGTCTCGGCGCGCCGGAACCCGTGCCCCTCGCCCTCGAAGGTGAGATAGGCGTGCGGCACCTTCCGGCCCGCCATCCGGGCCAGGAACCGCTCGCACTGGCTCGGCGGGCAGATCACGTCGTCCAGGCCCTGCAGCAGCAGGAAGGGCGCCGTCACCCGGTCGGCGTGCGCCACGGGTGAGCGTTCGACATACCGCTCGGGCACCTCGGCGTACGGTCCCACCAGCGTCTCCAGGTACCGCGACTCGAAGTCGTGCGTCGACCCGGGGCCCCAGGTGGTGAGGTCGAGGACGGGGTAGACGATCGTGCCGCAGGCGTAGACGTCGGTGGTCGCCAGCGACGCGGCCGCGGTCCAGCCGCCCGCGCTGCCGCCCCGGACGGCCAGCCGGGCGCGGTCGGCGGTGCCCTCGTCGGCGAGGGCGCGCGCGACGGCCGCGCAGTCCTCGACGTCGACGACGCCCCACTGCGCCCGCAGCCGGTTGCGGTACTCCCGGCCGTAGCCGGTCGAGCCGCCGTAGTTGACCTCGGCGACGCCGATGCCCCGCGAGGTGAAGTACGCGATCGACAGGTCGCGCACGAGCGGCGTCCGGCTGGTGGGCCCGCCGTGCGCCCACACCACGTACGGCGGCAGCTCGCCGTCGGGCGCGACGCACTCGGGGTGGTGGGGCGGGTGGACATGGGCGTGGATCTCCCGCCCGCCCGGCCCGGTGAAGGTGCGGATCCGCGGTTCGGAACAGTAGGCCGGGTCGACGGGGTCGTCGTGGGCGGCGCCGATCACCCGGGCCCGGCCGGTGCGCGTGTCCAGCTCGACGACTTCGTGGGCGCTGTGGGGGCTCGCCCCGACGGCGACGACACGGTCGCCGTGCACCGCGAGGGTCGCGTCGAACTCCGTCCAGGGGCCCGCCGCGTCGACGACCTCGCCCGTCTCCGGGTCGAGGATGCCGAGGGCGGCGGCGCCGCGGCCGTGCACGACGGCGATCAGGCCGCTGTCCAGCGGGGCGAACCAGCGCTGGCCGACCTTCCACAGCGCTCCGCCGAACTCCTCCTCGCGCGGGCAGAACGGCTCGGCGCCGTCCGGGCCGGCCCGGTAGAGGTTCCACCAGCCGCTGCGGTCGCTGGAGTACAGCAGCGAACCGTCCGGGGCCCACTCGGCCTGGGCGACGGCCTCGTCGTGACCGCCGGCGACGACCTCCGGCTCGCCGAGGGAGCCGTCCCCGGTGACCTCGGCGCACAGCAGCTCCGTGCCGTCCCACGGCATCCGCGGGTGGTCCCAGGCCAGCCACACCGCTCGCCGCCCGTCGGGCGACAGGCGCGGGCCGGTCAGGAACCGGTGCCGGTCGCCGGTGAGTTCGCGCACCGCGCCGCGGTCCTCGGCCGCCGACCCGTCCAGCGGTACGGCGGCCAGGACGCGCCGCACGTCCGTGGGCCGGTCGCCGGTGAACTCCTCCAGCACGCACCACACCTCGCCGCGCTCGGCCCGCACCTGCGGGTCCGCCCAGCGCAGTCCGCCGCCCACCCGGGACAGCGGGGTCAGCGGCCGCGGCTCGGCGGCGCCCGGCTCGTACCGGTACAGGCGCTGGTCGGCGAAGTCGACGAACACCACCACCGGGACGCCGTCCTGGACGAACCCGGCCCACGGACGGCCGCCGTACTCGATGACGCGGCTGCGCACGTTCCACGGCGGGGGCAGCACGGACTCCTCCGTGCCGCCCGCCCCGGGCCCGGTGTCCCGGTGGTGGCGCCGCACCAGCGCGCGGCGCCCGCCCTCGGCCGGGCGCGGCTCGGTCCACCACACCTCGTCGCCGACAAAACCGACGAACTCCGGCTTCCCGTCGTGCCCGGCGGCGAGCGCCGCGTCGACCGGTGAGGGCCAGGAACCGTACGGCAGGGTCTGCACGTTCTCCTCCAACAACCTCTAGGCCGTCCGCAGGAAGCGGTCGAGGACACGGACACCGAAGTGGAGGGCCTCCACCGGGACGCGCTCGTCCACCCCGTGGAACAGGGCGTGGTAGTCGAAGCCCTCCGGCAGCTTCAGCGGCCCGAAGCCGTACCCGGTGATGCCGAGCCGGCCGAACTGCTTGGCGTCGGTGCCGCCCGCCATGCAGTACGGCACCACGTGCCCCTCGGGCGCGAACGCCTCCACCGCGGCCCGCATCGACGCGAACGTCGGCGAGTCGACGGGCGCCTCCAGCGCGACCTCGCGGTGCTGGTACTCCCACTCCACGTCCGGGCCGGTCAGCCGGTCCAGGGTGGCGCGGAACTCCTCCTCGCCGCCGGGCAGGAACCGCCCGTCCACGTGGGCGACGGCCTCCCCGGGGATGACGTTGACCTTGTAACCCGCCTCGAACATCGTGGGGTTGGCGCTGTTGCGCAGGGTGGCCTCCACGAGCCGGGCGGCCGGGCCGAGCTTCTCCAGCAGGCTGCCGACGTCGTGCAGGTCGGCCTCGACGCCGTACAGGGCGGCGAGTTCCCGCAGGGCCGCGCGGACGGTCGGGGTGAGCCGCAGGGGCCAGTCGTGGGCACCGATCCGGGCGACGGCGGCGGCGAGCCGCGTGACCGCGTTCTCCCGGTTGACCCGGGAGCCGTGTCCGGCGCGTCCACGGGCGGTGAGCCGCAGCCAGGCGGTGCCGCGCTCGCCCGCCCCGATCGGGTAGATCTGCCGGCCGGCGCCGTCGTGGAAGGTGAACGCCCCCGACTCCCCGATGCCCTCGGTGCAGCCCTCGAACAGGCCGGGGTGCTCCTTAGCGAGGAACCCGGCGCCGTCCCGGGCGCTGTCCTCCTCGTCGGCGGTGAAGGCCACCACGATGTCACGCCGCGGCCGCACCCCCTGCCGGGCCCAGGCCCGGACCACGGCGAGGATCATCGCGTCGGTGTTCTTCATGTCGACCGCGCCCCGGCCCCACACCACGCCGTCGCGGATCTCGCCGGAGAACGGGTGCACGGTCCAGTCCGCGGCCTGCGCGGGCACCACGTCGAGGTGGCCATGCACGAGCAGCGCGTCCGCGGACGGGTCGGTGCCCTCGATGCGGGCGACGACGTTGGTGCGTCCGGCGGTGCGTTCCAGCAGCACCGGTTCCAGTCCCGCGCCGGCCAGCTGCGCGGCGGCGTACTCGGCGGCCGGGCGCTCCCGGCAGTCCCCGCCGCCCCGGTTGGTGGTGTCGGTGCGGATCAGGTCGGAGGTGAACCGGACGACCTCGTCCAGCGCCTGCGCGTCAGCCATACTGCTCCTCGATGGCGGCCGAGACGATCGTGGTGACCGCCTTGAAGGTGCGGATTCCCTCGTACATGGTGGAGCTGGTGTAGGCCACCTTGCGCTCCCCGGTCCGGTCCACGCCGGGGACGACGGTGGCGGCCATCGCGAGGTGCTCGGCGTCGAACTCGAGCGCGACGGTGAACGGACCGCCCCGCACCGGCTCCTGACGGACCGCCAGGGACGCCGCCTCCTCGGCCGCCGCACGGATCTCGGCCGCGGTGCGAGCGGGCGTGCGGCACACCGCGGCGTACCGTGACACGTGGTCCTTCACGGCGACCTTCAGCGCCTCGGGCGCGTATCCGAGCGCGTCCTCGCAGGCGACGTCGTCGCCGGTGACGAGGACGACCGGCACGCCGTACTCGGCGGCCACGTGCGCGTTGAGCAGCCCCTCGCTCGCCCGCACGTCGTCGAGCCACACCGCGGTGATGGAGTTCGCCAGGTACGTGTGGGCGAGGACGCCCTCCATTCCGGCGCCCGCGTGGTAGCCGACGAAGGCCACGCCGTCCACGTCGCCGTGCTGGACGCCCTCGACCATGGACAGCGCCTTGTGCCGCCCGGTGAGCATCTGCGCCCGCTCGTCCAGCTGTTCCAGCAGCAGGTTGCGCATGGTCCAGTGGGCCTCGTTGATCACGACCTCGTCGGCGCCGCCGTCGAGGAAGCCGAGCACGGCGGCGTTCACGTCCGAGGTGAACATCGAGCGGCACCGCTCCCACTGCGGTGTCCCGGGCAGCACGTCGGCGGGCCAGGTCACGCCGGTGGCGCCCTCCATGTCGGCGCTGATGAGGATCTTCATGACGAGCGGCCCCGCCGCGGCCCGGCGGCGCGGCGCCCGGCATCCGACGACGGTGCCCGGCGGCACCGGGCGGTGACGGAGATCTTCATGACGCGCCACGTTACGCGCCGAGCGGTGAACCGGCCAGGAAGCCGCCGGGACCAATTCCGGCTTCCGGGACGCGCGGGGAGCCGGCCGGGGCGGCGCACCGCCCGGGTGCCGACCCGGGCCGTGCGGCGGCGGACCCCCGTGAGCCGGGGGCGCCTGTGGGAGGGGAACAGCAGGGCGGCGTTCCCGGTGCCGCGCGCCGCAATCGGACAGCGCGACGGCCGGGGCCGCGGGTGCCGGCCCCGTTACCGCTCCAGGAAGTCGAACAGCTCCTCCCAGCGGCGGGTGATCAGGTCCGGGTCGAAGCGCCGCACGCTGCGCAGGGCCTGCTCCCCCATCGCGTGGCGCAGCTCCTCGTCGGCCATCAGCCGGACGAGGTGGCGGGCGAGCTCGGTGGTGTTGCCGGGGCGGGCCAGCAGCCCGTCCTCGTCGTCGGTGACGATCTCCCGGACGCCGGGCGCGCAGTCGAACGCGACACACGGCACGCCACAGGCCATCGCCTCCAGCAGCACGAGCGGGAAGCCCTCGCCGCGGGAGGACTGGACGAAGAGGGAGCAGGCGCGCAGCGCCCCCGGCACGTCCGCGGTGGGCCCCGCGAAGTCCACCGAGTCCTCCAGACCGAGTGCGGCGCACTGCCGTCGCAGGGCCGGCTCGGCGTCCCCGCTGCCGTAGATCCGCAGCGTCCAGCCCGGCTGCCGCGGCGCCGCCTCGGCCCACGCGTCGAGGAGCAGGTCGACGCCCTTCTCGTGGGACAGGCGGCCGATGCTCGCCACCACCTTCTCGGTGCGCGGCGACGGCGTGCCGGGCACGACCGGCAGCGGGTTCGGCATGAAGCCGACGTTGTTCATGCCCTCGCACACCCAGCGGTCGGCGTCCTCCTGGGTGAGGGCCAGCAGCCGGTCGACGTCGCGGTAGTACCGCTTCACCCGGCCGAAGCGGGAGGACTTGCGGGCCGTCTGGAACGACTCGTGGGTCATGCCGATGACGGGGTGGCCCGCGGTGTCCGCGAGCGCCACCCACTCCATCGCCCACACCTGGGGCACGATGATCACCGCACCGGGCCGGGCGGCGCGGAACAGGGTGGACAGCCGGCCGGCGGCGGCCCGCATGTGCGCCTCGTGGCGGCGGACGGCCGGGTCGGCGGCGCCCAGCAGCCGGCGCGGCCGGGGACGGCCGGGGGGCCGCCCGGCGTACAGCGTCACCGTCTCGAAGGGCGGGTCGCCGAGGTCCATCGGATGGGTGGCCGGGGCGATGCCGACGACGCGCACCCGGTGGCCGCGCCGGGCCAGCAGCCCGGCCAGCTGGGCCTGCCAGCGGCCCACTCCCCCGAGTTCGTCGACCTCGTTGGCCACGAAGAAGATGTCGCGCTGGGTCATCGGGCCTCTCCCGCGGGGCCGAAGAAACGGTCCACGATCCGCGCCGCGGCGTCACCGCGGTCGTACTCGCCGTACTTGTCCACGAACTCCTTCAGCCGCGCCTCGTAGGTGCTGCCCACGGCGGAGAGGTCCTCGAGCGCGGCGAAGAGCTCGTCCTCGGTGCGCGGCACGGGGCCCGGCGCCTGGGTCAGCAGGTCGAAGTACGTGCCGCGGCTGTCCTTGGCGTACTCGTCCCAGTCGTGGGCGTAGAACACGACGGGCCGCTGCAGCAGCGCGTAGTCGAACATCACCGAGGAGTAGTCCGTGACGAGGGCGTCGGCGAGCAGGAGCAGCGGTGTGATGTCCGGTTCGGCGCTCACGTCGAGGACGCGTCCGGCCACCGACGGCGGCAGGGTGAGCCGGTTCAGGTAGTGCGGGCGCACGAGCAGCGTGTACCGCTCGCCGAACCGGGCGGCGAAGCGCTCGACGTCGAACGGGAACTCGAAGCCCCGTACCCGTCCGTCGGCGTGTGCGCGGAACGTCGGCGCGTACAGCAGCACCCGGCGCCCCGGGTCGATGCCGAGGCGTTCGGCGAGCCGCTGCGCCGCGGGGTCGGGGCCGGTGGCCTCCCGGGCCACCACCAGGGCGTCGTTGCGCGGGTAGCCGGTGCGCAGCAGTTTCTCCTCGGGGATCCGGTAGGCCCGGGCGAGGGTGCGCACGTCGTGTTCGCTGCGGACGACGAAGTGGTCGAAGCGGTCGATGGCCCGCTGGTAGGTCGTCTGTTCCTGCTCGGACATCATCCGGTGGAAGGGCTCGTCGAAGCCCATCCGCTTCAGCGCCGAGCCGTGCCAGGTCTGGATGTAGGTGGTCTCCGGGCGTTTGGTGAGCCGCAGCGGGTAACCCTGGTTGTCGATCCAGAACTCGGCCTGGGCCAGCGCCTTGAGGTAGCGCCAGGACCAGCGGCGTACCAGCTCGACGTCCTCGGGGAAGCCCCGGGGGCGCTCGCCGGCGTAGGACCAGATGGGCGTGACGGGCAGGTCGCGGCGCCGCAGCTCCTCGTAGATCGCGCGTGGGCTGTCGCTGTACTGCTTGCCGAGGTGGCTCTCGAAGACGATCGTGCCCTTGCGGACGGGAAGCCGGCGCAGCATGCGGTCGTAGACCTGGAGCTTGCGCGTCCCGGAGTTGAGGTCCCTGCGCACGGCGCGGAGCTTGCGGTAGGCGCCCTTGGCGGCCCGCGCGGGGCGTCCGTGCAGGTTGCGTTCGAAGGCGGCGCGTCCGGCGCGGGCCGCCCGGCCGTGCTGGGTCAGCCGGAAGGCCAGGTGGCCCTTGGCCGACACCTGCGCCTCAAGGCGGTCCGCCATGAGCCGGGTGAGCCGGGGCCGGACGGGCACCGCTTCGGCGTGCTCCAGGTCGACGGCGCCGACGGTGAGCCGGCTCGTGGTCCGTCTGCCGTCCGCGGTGAGGTGCAGGCGGACGTCCCAGACGTCGTCGACGACGCCGAGCGGCCGCAGCCGGCGCGCCAGCGGCACCTCGGCCCGCCAGGTGATCACGTCGCCCTCGTGCCGCAGCACGGGCACCGGGAAGTGGAAGGTCTGCAGGCTGCGGCGGCGGGCGCGGAACTCCAGCTGTGCGGTGAGGCGCGCGTCGGGGGCGATGATGTGCAGCGGGTTGACGATCTCACCGGCGAGCACCACCTCGCCGCCGTGCGCCCGGTACCGGGTGAGCCGGTTGCGCAGCGACATCTGGTTCAGCTGCTTGGCGTGGTAGCCAAAGTCGGTGACGTCCAGGACGGCGCGCATCTCCGGGTCGTCGAGGTGGCGGCCGGTCCAGTAGATCCGGCCGTCCCGCTCGACCAGCGGCGCGGAGATCTTGTGCCGGTTGATCAGGGTGTCGATGGCCGGCATCAGGTCGGTCCAGTCCTCGCGCAGCAGCAGCTGGGCGCAGATGGCGTGGACGTGGTCGAGCGCGTCGTAGGCCGCCTCGGGGAAGTCGTGGACGTAGCCGCGGGCGAGTTCGGCGAAGCGGTGCCGGTACTCGTCGTCGAGGAAGGGCAGTTCCCGCAGGTACAGCACGAGGTCGTGCTTGAGGAACTTGATGTCCTTCCACAGCTTCAGGCCGGCCATGCCCCGGCGGTCGAGGAGGGCGTCGATACGGCGGTGGATCTCCACCCGGTCCGCGAAGTTGTTGATCTCCCGGCGCCGGTTGCTGATCGACTTGACGTCGGTCTTCTCGACGACGTTCCAGTGGTAGACCGTGTTGGGGATCAGGGTGATCCGCCGTGCGGCCAGGTAGGCCTGCGCGGAGAACAGCAGGTCCTCGTAGTGGATGCCGCGGGGGAAGACGAGGCCGTTGTCGAGGAGGAAGTCGCGCCGGTAGCACTTGTTGGTCGACAGGGTGTCGAAGACGAACAGGTCCGGCAGCTCGGTGACGGACTCGAGCGTGCGGGTGCCGCGGTACAGCCAGGGGTACCAGGCGACCTTCTTGCCGTGCCGGTTGTCGGTGTAGACGCGGACGCACACGCCGGACACCAGGTCGGCGCCGGTGCGGTCGGCGGCCTCGACCAGGTTGCGGCAGGCGTTGCGCTCCAGGGTGTCGTCGCTGTCCAGGAACATGACGTGGCGCCCGCGGGCCACCTTGACGCCCTGGTTGCGGGGTTCTCCGCAACCGCCGCTGTTCTCGGGGAGGCGGAGGGCCCGGACCCGGTCGGGGTGCGTCGCGGCGAGCGCTTCGGCCACGCCGTACGAGCCGTCCGTCGAGCAGTCGTCGACGACGATCACCTCGACGTTGCGCAGTGTTTGCTCGAGGACGGAACCAACGGCCGCCGGGAGTCGCTCTTCGTCGTTGTAGACGATGACGACAACGCTGACGTCCGGCTCGGGCGCGACGGTCGACACGGCCACCTCTCGTCTCTGTTGCGTTCCGTGTGGGGTGGAGTGGACGTAACACTACAGGCTGTAGGGTTCGAGACCCTCCCCGCCCCTTCCAAACTACGTCAATGTGCGACAATACGCCGTCACCCTGACACGCAGGCGGCGCCGGGACGGGCCCCGTCCGCCGAACCCGCCGAAGCCGCGGGGGCGGTGCGGCGGCCGGGACACCGCCGAGCGCCAACTCGCCTTCTCGGAAAGGGTGTCGCGCGTACCCGTCCGGCCGGGGGCACCGGCGCGGACGCCGACCGGGCGCGCCGGTGCGGCCGCGCGGCCGGTGGCGGCACCGGTGGCGCGGTGACGGGCCCGCAGGCGCGGTTCAGCCCCGCGGCAGGGTGAGTTCGAACCAGACGGACTTGCCGGTGGCCGTCCGGCTGGCGCCCCACTCACGCGCCAGGGTGCTCACCACGCGCAGTCCGCGCCCGGACTCGTCGCCGGGGCCGGCGCTGAGCAGGGTGGGCAGGTCGTGGCCGTCGTCGTCCACCTCGCACAGCAGCGTGTCCCCGCGGACGAGCCGCAGCGCGACGGGACCGCCGCGGGAGTGCCGTACGGCGTTGGTGACGAGTTCGCCGGCCAGCAGCTCGGCCTGGTCGGCGAGCCCGGCCAGCCGCCAGGTGTGCAGTTGCTCGCGGACCACGGCACGGGCGCGGCGCACCTGCGCCGGGTCGCGGGCGAGGCGCCACTCGGCGACGTCGTCCGGCGCGATGCCGTTCAGCCGGGCCATGAGCAGGGCCACGTCGTCCTTGCGGCCGCCGCGGGTGTTCAGGGCGCGGATGATGGTGTCGCAGGCGTCGTCCATGGACGCGGCCGGATGGGCGGCGGACTCGCACAGGGCGGCGAGGCGGACGCCGATGTCCTCGCCACGCACCTCGACCAGCCCGTCGGTGCACATCACCAGCCGGTCGCCGGGGCGCACCGGTACGCGTACCGCCTCGAAGGGCACCCCGCCGACGCCGATCGGCGCGCCCGTGGGCAGGCCGAGCAGCTCGCTGCGGCCGTCCACGGCGCGGACCAGGACCGGTGGGATGTGGCCCGCGTTGGCGAGGTGGAGCTCGCCGGCGACCGGGTCGTAGACGGCGTACAGGCAGGTGGCGAGGTAGCCGTCGCCGAGCCGCTGGGCGAGGTCGTCGAGGTTGCGCAGCAGCCGGGCCGGCGGCAGGTCGAGGGCCGCCATGGTCTGCACGGCCGTGCGCAACTGGCCCATCATGGCGGCCGAGTTCAGGCCGTGGCCCATCACGTCGCCGACGACGAGCGCGGTGCGGGCACCCGGCAGCTTGACCGAGTCGAACCAGTCGCCGCCGACGCGGCCCAGCAGCGTCCCTGGCAGGTAGCGGGTGGCGATGTCGCAGCCCGCCCGGTGCGGCGGGATGTGCGGCAGCATGCTGTCCTGGAGGGTCTCGGCGACGTTCTCCTGGTGGGTGTACATACGTGCGTTGTCGAGCACCAGGGCGGCGCGGGAGGCGAGTTCGGCGCCGGTGACCCGGTCCATGTCGTTGAACTCGGGCCGCTCGGGGTGGCGCAGCAGGACCATGAAGCCCAGCACCACGTTGCGCGCCTTCAGAGGCACGATCAGCATCGAGCGGTCGGTGATGAAGGGCCGCATGTCGCGCTTCTCGAACTGCTCCGCGATCGCCTGCCCCATCTCCTCGCCGATGTGCGGGATCAGGACGGGGTCACCCGTGGTCATGCACTGGAAGAAGGGCGTGTGCGCCGGGATCTGCATGGACTCGCCGACCGGGACGGTGTCGTCCCAGCGGCCGGGTTCGTCGGTGTGCTCCAGGGCGACGCGGTGCCACAGGGTGGTGGCGTCGGGCGCGCCCTCGGGGAACCCCTCGCCGGCGACGACCTGTTCGCGCAGATACGTGCACGCCACGTCGGTGAAGCGGGGCACGACGGCGGTGCTGACCTCGTCGATCGTGCGGGACAGGTCGAGGGAGGTGCCGATCCGGCCGCTGACCTCGTTGAGGAACTCCAGCCGCTCGCGCACCGCGGCGTACTCGAGGTCCTCGGCGTCGTCGAGGAGGTGCCGCGGCACCGGTTCACCGGCGGCCAGGGCCCGCGCGGCCCGCTGCCGGCGCGCCAGTCGTCCGGCCCGCCGGGACACGCCCCAGTCGGGCGTGACGGGCACCCGCTCGTTCCGGCTGAACTCCAGTACCGGATAGCCGAGTTCGAGGACCTGCGCGACGATGCGGGCGCTTTCGCGGACGCTCATGCCAGGCAGGATCTCGGGCAGCCGCCGGGCGAGTTCCTCGGCGCCGGGGAAGTCGGTGTGCAGGGCGAAGGCGGGCACGACGCGCTCGGGGGCCGCCCGGCCGCCGGGCCCCTGGCCCTCGGCGTCCTCGTCGTCCTCGTCGTCGTGCACCGCGGCCGCGTCGGCGGCGAGCACCAGCAGCCGCTCCCGGCCCGGGCCCGCCAGCGGGTAGGCCCACCACAGGACGTCGGTCCGCCCCCGCCCCGCCTCAGCGGGCTCCGCCGTCCCGCCGGGCTCGCGCCCGGGCACGGTGAGGCGGGCGCGGCCCGCGGCCGGGTACGGCAGCGGGCCGTCCAGGGACGACCCCAGCGCGGGCCCGTCCCACGCGGCGGCGTGCTCGTCGTGGGCCCTCTCGTCCTCCTCGGGCAGCGCGCCCGAGACGGGGAGCAGATCGGCGGCCGGCCGGCCGATCGCCTTCTCCTTGGCGGTGCCGAAGAGCCGCCACGCACCTCTGCTCCAGTGGGACACCAGGCCGTCCCGGTCGACGACGACCACAGCCAGCGGCACGCGGCCGGCCTCGCCGGCGTCCCCCGCCGACGCGCCGTCCCCGGCCCCCCGGCCGAGAGATGCGTCCCTGTCGGTGCCACGGTCCATGGCGCAGGCCTCTCTCCCCACGGCTCCGCAAGATCTGTTTCCCCTTCCACCACGGTACGGGGGCGGCCGGTGGCGATGTGTGACAACGCCGGAATTGGTCCGGGCCGGGCGCGCTCCCGGCGCGCGGAAACGTGCCGGGGGTACCGGGCTTCAGTCCTCGTGGCCGAGCTGGAGGTCCCGTTCCGTGCGTCCCCCGCCCGCCACCTGCAGCACCGTGGCCACCGGCGGGTAGCCGGCGGCGATCACGGTGTACTCGCCGGACGACAGGTCGACGAAGCGGAACGTGCCGTCGGCTCCCGTGGTGAGCGTGTCGACGACGTTGCCGGCGGCGTCGAGGAGGGTCACGCGGGCGTCCTCGACGGGCCGCCCGCCGGTGGCCCGGACGGTGCCGCGCAGCACGGCGCCGCCCGCGAGCTCGACGTCCTGGCGGGTCTCCCGGGAGGCCTGCACGGAGACGGGCAGCGCGGCCGGGCGGAAGGCGGGCGCGCTGGCGGCGAGGGTGTACTCCCCGGCGACCAGCTCGGTGATGACGTACCCGCCCTCGCGTCCACTGCGGGTGCTCGCCACGACCTCGCCGTGCACGTTGGTCAGCGTGACGGTGGCGTCGCGGACCGGGCTGCCGTCCGCGGTGAGGACGCTGCCCGCGAGGCGGCCGGCGCCGCCGAGGACGACGTCGAGTTCGACCGGGCGCTCCCCCACGGTGACGGACACCGCCTGCGGCTGGTGCCCGCCGGCCGCCGCGATCAGGACGTACGACCCGGAGCCCGGCGTGGACAGCGCGTACCGCCCGTCCTCCCCACTCGCGCCGCGCCCGATCTGCTGTCCGGTGACGTCGATGAGGGTCAGCGCCGCACGGGGCACCACGGTGCCGTCGGCGTGCTGCACCGTGCCGCAGACGGGCACGCCGGCGGGGAAGGGCGCACGGGCGTGCGGGATGCCGGCGGTCGTCCGCGTGGTCTCCGCCGGGGATGCGGGGGCGTTGTGGGACACCAGGGGTCTCTCCTTGAGGAAGAAGGCGATGAGCAGGCCGAGGACGAGCACCGGCACGAGGTACAGGAAGATTCGCGGCATGGCGTCGGCGTACGCCCGGATGTAGGCGTCGCGCAGTTGCGGTGGCAGGGAGTGCACCAGTTGCGGGGTGATCGACTCGGGGTCGGGCAGACGGGCGCCGGCCCGGGCGGGGACGCGTGCGGCGAGGGCGTCGGTGAGCCGGTCGGCGAAGAGGGTGCCGAAGACGGCGGCGCCGACGCTGCCGCCGATCTGCCGGAAGTAGTTGTTGGCGCTGGTGGCCGTGCCGAGGTCCGCGGGGCGCACGGAGTTCTGCACGGCGAGGATCAGGACCGGCATGACCAGGCCGATGCCGGCGCCGAGGACGGCCATCCAGACGCTGTAGTGCAGCCGGGGCGTGTCCACCTCGAGACGGGAGAGCAGCCACATGCCGGCCGCGGAGAGCGCGCCGCCGGCGACCGGGTACGCCTTGTAGCGGCCGGTGCGGCTGATGAGCTGCCCGGAGACGATGGAGGCCACCACGATGCCGCCCATCATCGGCAGCATCAGCAGGCCCGACTCCGTGGCCGAGGCGCCGTCGACCATCTGCAGGAAGGTCGGCAGGTAGCTGGCGGCGCCGAACAGCGCGACGCCGACGACCAGGCCGACCAGGCCGGTGACGTTGAAGACCGAGTCCCTGAACAGCCGCAGCGGGATGAGGGGTTCTGCGGCGAAGCGCTCGACGACGAGGAAGAGCAGGGCGGCCGCCGCGGCGCCCGCGCCCAGGCCGAGGATGACGCGCGAGCCCCAGGCGTACTCGGTGCCGCCCCAGCTGGTCAGCAGCACCAGGCAGGTCGAGGCCGCGGTGAGCAGCAGGGCGCCGAGCAGGTCGAGCCGTCCCCTGGTCGCGGGCCTGGGCAGCTTCAGCACGGCGGTGACGACGGCCAGGGTCAGCAGGCCGAAGGGCACGTTGACGTAGAAGCACCACCGCCAGGAGAGGTGGTCGGTGAAGTACCCGCCGAGCAGCGGTCCGGCGACGGAGGCCAGGCCGAAGGCGGCGCCGATGAGCCCCATGAAGCGGCCGCGCTTCCGGGGCGGCACGATGTCCGCGATGATCGCCTGGACGCCGATCATGAGCCCGCCGGCTCCGACGCCCTGGACGGCCCGGAAGGCGATGAGCTGGTCCATGGTGGTCGCCCGCCCGGCGAGCGCCGAGCCGGCGACGAAGACGACGATGGCGAACTGGAAGACGCCCTTGCGGCCGAGGAGGTCGCCGAGCTTGCCGTAGATCGGCAGTCCGACGGTGGCCGTGAGCAGGTAGGCGGTGATCGCCCACGACATCCTGTCCAGGCCGTGCAGCTCACCGACGATCTTCGGCAGGGCGGTGGCGACGATCATCTGCTCCAGCGCTGCCAGCAGCAGCGCGAGCATCAGTCCGAAGAACACCAGCCGCACGCGGCGCGGCCCCAGGCCGGGGCCCGGGGCCGGGTCCGGCGGCGCAGCGGGGGTCTTCGGCGGCGCCGGGGCCGTTTCGTCCCGCACCAGAGTGATCCCGCCCACGTACCGCTCCCCTCGTCGCGCCTGCCGCACCGTTCCCGCGTACGGCGAGAACTGCGGGCAAGCACGACGGGTTACGGCACACCGCCTGAACGACGGGAGATGCACTCGAACCGGTGAGGGGGCCAACACGGCCCGGCACCGGCCCCGTTGGGACGCCCGGGGGCCGGGGCCCCTACTTCTCGGTCTCGGCGGCGAGCCGCGCGAGGACCGCGTCGTGGATGCGGGCGAGCCCCTTGGGCGCGAAGGTCCGCTCGAAGAACCCGCCGATGCCGCCGGCGCCCTTCCAGGTCGCGGTCACGACGACCCGGGACTTCCCCTCGCCCGCCGGGGTGACCCGCCAGGTGGTGACCATCGAGGAGTTGCGGTCCTTCTCGACGAGCTCGCCCTCGGAGGGCTCGGTGACCTCCAGCAGGCAGTCGCGGACGCGCTTGGACGTCGCCTGGAGCTTCCAGTGGACGAGCGTTCCCTCCCCGTCGCCGCCCTCGCGCACCTCGTACTCGCTGAACTGTTCGGGCAGCAGCCGCGGTCGTGTGCCGCGGTAGTCGGCGAGGGCGTCGAACACCTTCTCCGCGTCCGCCGCGACGACCCGCTCCGTAGTGGCCTCGACCTGCGCCATGAGGTTCCTCCAGGACTTGCGTTTCCAGGGTGGGGACAAGCCAACCACCCCGTTCACCGGCCCCCCAAATCGGGGTTCCGCCCGTGGTCGATCGGGGGCGGGGAGGCGACCGGGGTCCGACACAGCGGGCGATCATGGGAACGTGTGTTCTATTCTGGGGCCCAGTGCTACCGAGGAGGCGTCATGCGCTGGGACAATCTCGCCCTGGAGTCGGACCACGGCCGGGCGGACGCCGCGCTGTTCGGCGCGGACTCCGTGACCACCCGTACCTTCGACACGCCCGAGTTCCGCGGCATCACCTTCCACGAGGTCCGGGCGCGCTCGATCGTCAACCGGGTGCCGGGCGCCTCCCGCATGCCCTTCGAGTGGACGGTCAACCCCTACCGGGGCTGCACCCACGCGTGTGTGTACTGCTTCGCCCGCAGGACACACGGCTACCTGGACCTGGACACGGGGATCGGCTTCGACACCCAGATCGTGGTCAAGGTGAACGCGCCGGACCTGCTGCGCCGCCAGCTGTCCTCGCGCCGCTGGCAGGGCGAGCACATCGCGATGGGCACCAACGTCGACTGCTATCAGCGCGCCGAGGGCCGGTACCGGCTGATGCCCGGCATCCTGGCCGCCCTGCGCGACCATGCGAACCCCTTCTCCGTCCTCACCAAGGGCACGCTGATCCTGCGCGACCTGGAGCTGCTGAAGCAGGCGTCCAAGGTCACCGACGTCGGCATCTCGGTCTCCGTGGGCTTCACCGACGCCGAGCTGTGGCGCACGGTGGAGCCGGGCACACCGACGCCGGAACGCCGTCTGGACGTCGTGCGGACCCTCGGCGAGCACGGCATCGGCTGCGGCGTGCTGATGGCCCCGGTGATTCCCTTCCTGAGCGACCACCCCGCCCAGCTGCGGGCCACCGTACGGGCGATCGCGGAGGCCGGCGCCACCTCCGTCACCCCGCTGGTGCTGCACCTGCGGCCGGGTGCCCGCGAGTGGTTCACGGCCTGGCTCGGCCGGCACCACCCGCACCTGGTGCCCCGGTACGAGCGGCTGTACGCGGAGGGCGCCTACGCACCGACGTGGTACCAGCGCCGGATCACCCGTCAGGTCCACGAACTCGCGCAGGAGTACGGCATCGGCCCCACGGGCGCCCGGGCGTGGCGGCGCGTCCGGCCGCCGGAGCCCGCCCCGTCCGGACCGGCCGAACCGTCGGAACCGTCGGAACCGGTCCAGCTGACGCTGCTCTGAGAACCCCCGGCGGAAGGGGCGCCCGGCACGCCGGCGCCCGGCACGCGCTCCGAGATCGTTCGAGGGCATCACGCGACCCGATCGGGTCAACGACCGCCAGAACACCTCCTTCTCGTGGCCCTTTCCCGGGACGATGCGGCGAGGATCGCGAGCCCCGCGGTCCGCAGCCGCTCCGTCCTGGGAGAACCATTGATGAGAGAACGCGCCGCGGTGCTGTGCGGTGCCGCCGTCGTGGTGGCCGGCTCCTTCACGGCCGTCCCCGCCGACGCGAGCACCTCGCCGGCCGCGGTCACCGCGCGGGCAGAGGTCGCGAAGGTCGCCTGGAAGAAGTGCGGCACCAAGGACTACCCGGCCCTGCAGTGCGGGTCGCTGAAGGTGCCGCTCGACCACCGCAGCCCGGCCGGGCAGCAGATCACCCTGGCGCTGTCCCGCGTCCCGCACACGGCGAGGACGTACCAGGGACCGCTGCTGGTCAACCCCGGCGGGCCGGGCGGCAGCGGCCGGACGCTCGCCGGGTTCGTCGCCAAGTCCCTGCCCGCCGCGGTGGCGGCGCAGTACGACGTCATCGGCTTTGACCCGCGCGGGGTGGGCGCGAGCCGGCCGGCCCCGGACTGCGTGCCCGGCCACTTCGCCCCGGTGCGCCCCGACTCGGTACCGGCCACGCCCGCGATCGAGCGGGCCAACCTGGCGCGCGCCCGGTCCTTCGCCGCCGCCTGCGGCAGGAAGTACGCGAGCCTGCTGCCGCACCTCGACACCGTCAGTGCCGCCACCGACCTGGACGCGATCCGCAGGGCCGTGGGCGCGGAGAAGGTCAGCTACTTCGGCTACTCGTACGGCACCTACCTCGGCGCGGTGTACGCCAAGCTCTTCCCCCAGCGGGTGCGCCGCCTGGTCCTCGACTCGGTGGTCGACCCGGCCGGCGTCTGGTACGACGACAACATCCAGCAGGACTACGCCTTCAACGACCGCCACCGGGCGTTCCTGGCGTGGGTCGCCCGGCACGACCCCGCGTACCGGCTGGGCACCGACCCGGCGAGGGTGGAGGCCAAGTGGTACGCCATGCGGGCGGCGCTGGCGAAGAAGCCGGCGGACGGGAGGGTCGGGGCCTCCGAACTGGTGGACACCTTCGTCCCGGGCGGCTACTACAACGGCTACTGGCCCTACCTGGCCGAGGCGTTCGCGGCGTACGTGAACGACGGGGACACCGCTCCCCTGGCCCAGGTCTACGAGGACTTCGGCGCCGTGGACCCGGCGGGGGACAACGGCTACAGCGTCTACACCTCCGTGCAGTGCCGCGACACCGCCTGGCCGCGCGACTGGCGGACCTGGCGCGAGGACAACTGGGCCGTGTACGCCAAGGCACCCTTCATGACCTGGAGCAACGCCTGGTACAACGCACCGTGCGCGTTCTGGCCGACCGGCTCGACGGCCCCGGTGAACGTCGCCAACAGCAAGCTGCCGCCGGTGCTGCTGTTCCAGGCGACCGACGACGCGGCCACCCCGTACCGGGGCGGCGTCACGATGCACCAGCTTCTGACGGGCTCCAGCCTGGTCGTCGAGGAGGGCGGCGGGAACCACGGCATCACGCTGAGCGGGAACGCCTGCCTGGACAAGTACCTGGCGGCGTATCTGTCCGACGGCGCCGTGCCCCGCGGGCGGGGTGTGGCCGACGCCGTCTGCCGGAAGCTGCCCGACCCGCGGCCGCTGGGCGAGAGGACCGCCTCCGCGGCTCCCCGTCCCGGGGGCGGCGCGCGCGCCGTCCCGTCCGCCGCCTCACCCGGTGCGCGGCTGCACGCGCTGGTGGGCTTCCGCCGCTGAGCGGCTGTCCGGCGCACCACGCCGGGTGCGGGACGGCCGGAACGGTGGTCCACCATGGGACGCATGAGTGAACTGACCAGGATTCCCGCGCCCGACGGGGTGGCCCCCGCCGCCCAGTACACCCATGTCGTCCTCGGCACGGGCCGCTTCGTCGCGGTGTCGGGCCAGCTCGCCCTGGACGAGGCCGGCGCGCTCGTGGGCGAGGGCGACGCCGCGGCGCAGGCCCGGCAGGTCTTCGAGAACCTCCGCCGCTGCCTGGCCTCCGCCGGGGCCCCCTTCGACGACGTCGTCAAACTCACCTACTTCGTCACGGACATGGCGCACCTGCCCGCCCTGCGCGCGGCCCGCGCCGAGCACCTGCCCGACGACCGCCTCCCGGCCGTCTCCGCCGTCCAGGTGGCGGCCCTGGTGCGCCCCGAGTTCCTGATGGAGGTCGAGGCGTTCGCGGTGGTGGGCTAGTGACGGACCCGCGAGCGCACGGCGGCTGACACGACGTCAGGCGTACGCCCCGGCGTCACCCCGCCCACTGCGCCGCACGGCACACGACGCAGCCGCGGGCGGCCGTGCCGGCGGGACCGGACGCGACGGCGGGGCGGCGCGAGCGGGCGCGGCACGGCACCGGCAGCCGGATGATGACCCGGTTCCCATCCCCGCGCGGGCATGCGCCCCGCGCGGCGAGGTCACCTCCGCTTCGGGATCCGTGCCAGGGCGTGCACCGCCGCCTCCGCGAGCGCCGGGTGGGCCAGGGCCTCGTTCAGCACGGGGCGGGCGCGGGCGTCGCCCAGGGCGCCGAGGCCCTCCACGCAGGCGAGGGCCACGCGGCGGTAGGGGTCGTGGGGGCGGAGCCGGCGCTCCAGCGTGGTGATCAGGGCCGGCACCGACTCGGGCGCCCGCAGCTCGGCCAGCAGCCGGACCGGGTGCAGTGCGTAGGCGACGCGCAGTTCGTTGGTGGCGAGAGCGGCCGCCGCCCGGGCGGTGCGGGGATCGCCGAGCCGGGCCAGGGCGTACGCCGCCGACGCGCAGCGCTGCGGTTCCCGGTGGTTGAGGAGCAGCACCAGTGACTCGAAGGCGCGCCGGTCGCCGGCCAGTCCCAGCCGGAACGCGGCCAGTTCCCTCGCCCACAGCGGCTGCCCGGGAGCCGTGAGCACCTCGGCCAGTTCGTCCGTGTCCTGGGTGGCCGTCAGATGATCGAACGCCGCCGAGCCGCCCGACTCCTGCCGTAAGCGCTCCGTGAGCGCCCGCAACTCCTCGTCCACGAGAACCAGCGTAGGGGCGCCGGGGGCTGCGAAGGGACCCGCATCACAAACTCGGGGGGTGGCGCGCTCGTTACCCGCCGGTTAAGCTCAGACGAGCGAGTTACCCACTCGCGCAGACTCGCGGTGGCCTGGTGACGCAGCCACGGCGAGTGTTGTCGGTTCGGTACGCCAGTACCGCAGTACGACTCGGCTCCGGGACAGAGCCGGTCGGTTCGGCCGGCCGCCGGGCGTGTGCACGCCCGCGGCGTCCGGCACCGGGCGTGTGCGCTCGCAGCCCGGCAACACCCGCGATCCCTCTTCCGCCCCCGGTGCGCCCCTTCCGGCGCGCCGGGCGCGTTCCCAGTCGTCACCCTCATTTCTGGAGTCCCGCGATGGCCACTCCCCTCTCCGACACCTCCACCTCCCCGCTGAAGACCGTCGCCGTCGTCGGCCTCGGCACCATGGGCACCGGCATCACCGAGGTCCTCGCCCGCGCCGGCCGGGAGGTCGTCGGCATCGACGTCAGCGAGGCCGCGGCCGCCACATGCGTGGCCGCCCTGGAGTCCTCCACCGCCCGTGCCGTCGAGCGCGGCCGCCTGACCGAGGAGGAACGCGCGGACGCCCTGGCCCGCGTGCGCACCTCCACCGACCTCGCCGCCGCGGCCGACGCCGACCTGGTCATC
This sequence comes from Streptomyces sp. NPDC003697, assembly GCF_053587115.1. Classification (NCBI taxonomy): domain Bacteria; kingdom Bacillati; phylum Actinomycetota; class Actinomycetes; order Kitasatosporales; family Streptomycetaceae; genus Streptomyces; species Streptomyces sp. NPDC003697. The sequence continues at coordinate 34,116 of NZ_JBSFNN010000002.1, read as the reverse complement.
GAGGTGGCGCCCGAGTCGTACGAGGTCAAGCAGCAGATCTTCCGGGAGCTGGACGGCATCGTGCGGCCGGAGACGATCCTGGCGACCGGCACCAACGCGCTGTCCGTGACGCGCCTGGCCGCCGACTCCGCCCGTCCCGAGCGCGTGCTCGGCCTGCACTTCTTCAACCCCGCGCCGGCGATGAGACTGGTCGAGGTCGTCTCCTCGGTGCTGACCGCGCCGACGGCCGTCACCGCGGTCACCAATCTCGCCCTCGACCTGGGCAAGGAGCCCGTCGCGGTCGGCGACCGGCCTGGTTTCGTCGCCGACGGCCTGCTCTTCGGCTACCTCAACCAGGCCGCCGCGATGTACGAGGCCAGGTACGCCTCCCGCGAGGACATCGACGCCGCCATGCGGCTCGGCTGCGGGCTGCCGATGGGCCCGCTGGCGCTGCTGGACCTGGTCGGCATCGACACCGCGCGCACGGTCCTGGACGCGATGTACGCCGAGTCCCGCGACCGGCTGCACGCCCCCGCCCCGATCCTGAAGCAGCTCAGCGAGGCGGGGCTGACGGGACGCAAGGCCGGCCGCGGCTTCTACACCTACGAGGCGCCGGGCAGCGGCACCGTCGTGGCGGACGCGCTGACCCCGCGGGAGGACGGCAGCCCGGTGCCGGGGCGTCCGGTCCGCTCCGTCGGCGTCGCGGGTTCGGGCACCATGGCCTCCGGCATCGCCGAGGTCTTCGCCAAGGCCGGCTACGGGGTCGTGCTCGCCGCCCGCAGCGCGGAGAAGGCACAGGCCGCCAAGGCCCGTATCGGCAAGTCCCTCTCGCGCTCCGTCGACAAGGGCCGGCTGACCGCCGAGGCCGCGGCGCAGACCCTGGACCGGATCACGGCGACGGGCACGTACGACGACTTCGCCGACGTGGACCTGGCCGTCGAGGCGGTCGCCGAGGACCTGGCGGTCAAGCAGCAGCTGTTCGCGACGCTGGACAAGGTCTGCAGGCCGGGCGCCGTGCTGGCCACCACCACCTCGTCGCTGCCCGTCGTCGCCTGCGCCCGCGCCACCTCGCGCCCGCAGGACGTGATCGGCATGCACTTCTTCAACCCGGCGCCGGCCATGAAGCTGGTCGAGGTCGTCCGCACGGTGCTGACCGCCGACGACGTCCACGCCACCGTGCGCGAGGTCTGCACCAAGGTCAGGAAACACGCCGTGGACTGCGGGGACCGGGCGGGCTTCATCGTCAACGCGCTGCTGTTCCCGTACCTCAACAACGCGGTCAAGATGGTGCAGGAGCACTACGCGTCCCTCGACGAGATCGACGCGGCGATGAGGCTGGGCGGCGGCTACCCCATGGGGCCCTTCGAGTTGCTGGACGTCGTCGGCCTGGACGTCTCCCTGGCCATCGAGAAGGTCCTGCACCGCGAGTTCCGGGACCCGGGCCTGGCGCCCGCGCCGCTTCTGGAGCACCTGGTGGCCGCGGGCTGCCTCGGCCGCAAGACGGGCCGCGGCTTCCGCGAACATGCCCGCCGCTGAGGACCCCGCGGACCGGCTCCCCCCGGGCGAGTGGGGCGGACTGCTCGACCCGGGCGGGTTCGTCCCGCCCGGCCGGCCCGGCGCTCCCCCGCCCGACGCGGGCGGGGGAAGCCGGGGACCTGCGCATCGGGCCGCGCACATGCAGTACGTTCGGGTCATGTCCCAGCCCGCCAAGTCCGCACGTACACCAGCCGCGCCCGACGCGCCGGAGAGCACCGCAGGTTCCCGCGCGGCCGCCCAACGGCTCAAGATGCGCCGGGAGCTGGCGGCCGCCGCGATGGAGCTGTTCGCGACCAAGGGGTACGAGGCGACGACTGTCGACGAGATCGCCGCGGCGGCGGGGGTCGCCCGCCGCACCTTCTTCCGTCACTTCCGCTCCAAGGAAGAGGCGATCTTCCCCGACCACGACGACACCCTGATCCGCGCGGAGGCCGTGCTCAAGGCGGCCCCGGCGCACGAGCACCCGCTCGACACGGTGTGCCGCGGGATCAAGGAAGTCATGAGGATGTACGCGGCCCGGCCGGAGATCTCGGTCGCGCGCTACAAGCTCACCCGCGAGGTGCCGACGCTGCGGGAGGCGGAGATCGCCTCCGTGGCCCGCTACGAGCGGCTGTTCACGCGCTACCTGCTGGGCCACTTCGACGAGCGCGCGCACGCCGACGACGCCAACGACGACCCGCTGCTGGCCGAGGTCGCCGCGTCGGCCGTGGTGACCGCGCACAACCACGTGCTGCGGCGCTGGCTGCGGGCGGGCGGCCAGGGCGACGTGGAGGCGCAGCTGGACCACGCCTTCGCCATCGTGCGCAGGACGTTCGGCACCGGGATCGGGGCCGGCCGCGGCACGGCGCCCCAGCCGGCGCCGGCGCCGGCGGCGGCGGTTGCCCGGCAGGGCGAGGTGCTGGTGACGGTCGCCCGGACCGACGCTCCCCTCGACGAGGTCATGCGGACGATCGAGGAAGCCCTCAAGGACCGCTGAAGACCGCCGAGGGACCGCCGAGCGCCTCCCGGTGCGGCCAGGACGGAACCGGCGCGGACACTGTGACGACGGCCACCCCTCGGGGTGGCCGTTTTGTCATGTCAGGACCCTTGTGGCGCGAGGTGTGCCCGCAGTTCGATCGATCATCGCTCATCTGTCGCGTAAAGATTTCGTCTGAGCGAAATTACTGGCACTCAGTGCCTTGCGAGCTGACACGCGGTGTCATACGTTGAAGGGGTCCGGGCGGCCGGCGTGCAGGACCGAACGCACGTCGGCTGTCCCCGCAAGCCTCCCCCGGGCTCCTCGAGTCAGGGGACCCCGGCTCGCGCGCCCGGACGCCTGCGTCACAGGCAACCTCCCGCGCCACCAGCGCCGCCGAAGCACCACCCCGCCGAACCGACGGCACCCTCTCACCCACCCTCAGCAGCACCCGACGCAACCCTCAGCGCCCCTCCCTCAGGGCGCTCACCGCCGGAGGCAACACCGTGACCGTGAAGGACATCCTGGCCGCGATCCAGTCGCCCGACTCCACGTCGGAGGACTTCGCCGCCCTCCCGCTCCCCGAGTCGTACCGCGCGATCACCGTGCACAAGGACGAGACCGAGATGTTCGCGGGCCTCGCCACGCGCGACAAGGACCCCCGCAAGTCGATCCACCTCGACGAGGTGCCGCTGCCGGAGCTCGGCCCGGGCGAGGCCCTGGTCGCCGTCATGGCCTCGTCGGTCAACTACAACTCGGTGTGGACGTCGATCTTCGAGCCGCTGTCGACGTTCGGCTTCCTGGAGCGCTACGGCCGCACCAGCGAGCTGGCCAAGCGCCACGACCTGCCGTACCACATCATCGGCTCCGACCTCGCGGGCGTCGTCCTGCGCACCGGCCCCGGAGTCAACGCCTGGCGGCCCGGGGACGAGGTCGTCGCGCACTGCCTGTCCGTCGAGCTGGAGTCCAGCGACGGCCACAACGACACCATGCTCGACCCCGAGCAGCGCATCTGGGGCTTCGAGACGAACTTCGGCGGCCTCGCCGAGATCGCGCTCGTGAAGTCCAACCAGCTGATGCCCAAGCCGGACCACCTCAGCTGGGAGGAGGCCGCCGCCCCCGGCCTGGTCAACTCCACCGCCTACCGCCAGCTGGTCTCCCGCAACGGCGCCGGCATGAAGCAGGGCGACAACGTGCTCATCTGGGGCGCGAGCGGCGGACTCGGCTCGTACGCCACGCAGTTCGCCCTGGCCGGCGGCGCCAACCCGGTCTGCGTGGTCTCCAGCGAGCAGAAGGCGGACATCTGCCGCTCGATGGGCGCCGAGGCGATCATCGACCGCACCGCCGAGGGCTACAAGTTCTGGAAGGACGAGAACACCCAGGACCCGAAGGAGTGGAAGCGCTTCGGCAAGCGCATCCGCGAACTCACCGGCGGCGAGGACATCGACATCGTCTTCGAGCACCCCGGCCGGGAGACCTTCGGCGCGAGCGTGTTCGTCACCCGCAAGGGCGGCACCATCACCACCTGCGCCTCCACCTCGGGCTACATGCACGAGTACGACAACCGCTACCTGTGGATGTCCCTGAAGCGCATCATCGGCTCGCACTTCGCCAACTACCGCGAGGCCTGGGAGGCCAACCGGCTCATCGCGAAGGGCAAGATCCACCCGACGCTCTCGAAGGTGTACTCCCTGGAGGACACCGGCCAGGCCGCCTACGACGTGCACCGCAACCTCCACCAGGGCAAGGTGGGCGTGCTGTGCATGGCCCCCGAGGAGGGCCTGGGCGTGCGCGACCACGACAAGCGCGCCCAGCACATCCACGCCATCAACCGCTTCCGGAACATCTGAGAACGCGGAGGCCATGATGACTGAGCGTCAGACCGCCGAGGGCAACAGGGAGAAGGACCGGCCGTGGCTCATGCGCACGTACGCCGGTCACTCCACGGCCGAGGCGTCCAACGAGCTGTACCGGCGCAACCTCGCCAAGGGCCAGACCGGTCTGTCGGTGGCGTTCGACCTGCCGACGCAGACCGGCTACGACCCCGACCACGTCCTCGCCCGCGGCGAGGTCGGCCGGGTCGGCGTGCCCGTCGCGCACCTCGGTGACATGCGCCGGCTGTTCCAGGACATCCCCCTGGAGCAGATGAACACCTCGATGACGATCAACGCCACCGCCATGTGGCTGCTGGCGCTCTACCAGGTCGTCGCGGAGGAGCAGGGCGCGGACATCACCCGGCTCCAGGGCACGACCCAGAACGACATCGTCAAGGAGTACCTGTCGCGGGGCACCCACGTGTTCCCGCCCGGTCCCTCGCTCCGCCTGACGACGGACATGATCGCGTACACGGTCTCCCACATCCCGAAGTGGAACCCGATCAACATCTGCAGCTACCACCTGCAGGAGGCGGGCGCCACGCCGGTGCAGGAGATCGCGTACGCGATGTCCACCGCGATCGCCGTCCTCGACGCGGTGCGCGACTCGGGCCAGGTGCCGCAGGAGCGCATGGGCGACGTCGTCGGCCGCATCTCCTTCTTCGTCAACGCGGGTGTCCGCTTCGTCGAGGAGATGTGCAAGATGCGGGCCTTCGGCCGCATCTGGGACAGGATCACGCGCGAGCGGTACGGCATCGAGAACCCCAAGCACCGCCGCTTCCGCTACGGCGTCCAGGTCAACTCCCTCGGTCTGACCGAGGCGCAGCCGGAGAACAACGTCCAGCGCATCGTGCTGGAGATGCTGGCCGTGACCCTGTCGAAGGACGCCCGCGCGCGTGCCGTGCAGCTGCCGGCCTGGAACGAGGCGCTGGGCCTGCCCCGGCCCTGGGACCAGCAGTGGTCGCTGCGCATCCAGCAGGTGCTCGCCCACGAGAGCGACCTGCTGGAGTACGACGACATCTTCGAGGGCTCGAAGGTGATCGAGGCCAAGGTGGAGGAGCTGGTCGAGGCGGCGCTCGCCGAGATCGACCGGATCCAGCAGATGGGCGGCGCGATGGCCGCCGTGGAGTCCGGCTACCTGAAGTCGCAGCTGGTCGCCTCGCACGCCGAGCGGCGGGCCCGGATCGAGTCCGGGCAGGAGAAGATCGTCGGCGTCAACATCTTCGAGTCGACCGAGCCGAACCCGCTCACGGCCGACCTGGACACCGCCGTCCAGACGGTCGACCCGGCGGTCGAGGCCCGCGTCGTCGACTCCCTGCGGCAGTGGCGCGACACCCGCTACCAGCCGCCGTTCAACCACCCGCGTCCCTGCAAGGCGCTGGAGCGGCTGAAGCAGGCGGCCAAGGGCACCGAGAACCTCATGGAGGCCACCCTGGAGTGCGCCCGCGCCGGTGTCACGACCGGCGAGTGGGCGGGGGCCCTGCGCGAGGTGTTCGGCGAGTTCCGCGCCCCGACCGGCGTGTCGTCCGCGCCGGTGGCCGTCGCCGCCGAGGAGGGCAGCGCGCTGGCCCGGGTCCGCCGCACGGTGGAGCTGACCGCCCGCGACCTCGGCGTCGGCAAGCTCCGCTTCCTGGTCGGCAAGCCGGGCCTGGACGGGCACTCCAACGGCGCCGAGCAGATCGCCGTACGGGCCCGCGACGCCGGGTTCGAGGTGGTCTACCAGGGCATCCGGCTGACACCCGAGCAGATCGTGGACGCGGCACTCGCCGAGGACGTGCACGCGGTCGGCCTGTCCATCCTCTCCGGCTCGCACGCGCAGCTCGTGCCGGACGTGCTGGAACGGCTCCGTGTGGCGGGTGCCACAGATATACCGGTGATCGCCGGTGGCATCATCCCCAACGGTGATGCCGAGCAGCTCAGGGCAGCCGGAGTGGCCGCGGTCTTCACCCCGAAGGACTTCGACATCACCGGAATCATCGGCCGCATCGTCGACGAGATCCGGAAAGCGAACAAGCTCGACCCCCTGGAGGTCCCCGCATGACCGCCCACCCGTCTCCCGCCACCGCCGCTCCCACGAGCGGCTCCGCCGGGCAACCTGTGAACCGTCTCCGTCCGCGGCGCTCCTGCCTGGCCGTGCCGGGCTCGAACCCGCGCTTCCTGGAGAAGGCGCAGGGCCTGCCGGCGGACCAGGTGTTCCTGGACCTGGAGGACGCGTGCGCGCCGCTGGCCAAGCCCGATGCGCGGCACACGATCGTCAAGTTCCTCAACGAGGGTGACTGGACGGGCAAGACCAGGGTCGTGCGCGTCAACGACTGGACGACCGAGTGGACGTACCGGGACGTCGTGACCGTGGTCGAGGGCGCGGGCCCCAACCTCGACTGCATCATGCTGCCGAAGGTGCAGAGCGCCGAGCAGGTCGTCGCCCTCGACCTGCTGCTGACGCAGATCGAGAAGACGATGGGCTTCGAGGTCGGCCGCATCGGCATCGAGGCGCAGATCGAGAACGCGCAGGGCCTGAACAACGTCAACGCGATCGCGCAGGCTTCCCCCCGCGTGGAGACGATCATCTTCGGCCCGGCCGACTTCATGGCGTCGATCAACATGAAGTCGCTGGTCGTGGGCGAGCAGCCGCCCGGCTACCCGGCGGACGCCTACCACTACATCCTGATGAAGATCCTGATGGCCGCCCGCGCCAACAACCTCCAGGCGATCGACGGCCCCTACCTGCAGATCCGCAACGTCGACGGCTTCCGCGAGGTCGCCGGCCGCGCCGCCGCGCTCGGCTTCGACGGCAAGTGGGTGCTGCACCCCGGCCAGGTCGACGCCGCCAACGAGGTCTTCTCGCCCTCCCAGGAGGACTACGACCACGCCGAGCTGATCCTGGACGCGTACGAGTACTACACGTCCGAGGCGGGCGGCAAGAAGGGTTCGGCGATGCTCGGCGACGAGATGATCGACGAGGCCAGCCGCAAGATGGCGCTGGTCGTCGCGGGCAAGGGCCGCGCCGCCGGCATGCGGCGCACCAGCACGTTCGAGATCCCGGAGGCGTGAGGGGCATGCAGTTCGGACGGACGTACGAGGAGTTCGAGGTCGGTGCGACGTACAAGCACTGGCCGGGCAAGACGGTCACGGAGTACGACGACCACCTGTTCTGTCTCCTCACCATGAACCACCACCCGCTCCACATGGACGCGAACTACGCGGAGAGGACGACGGACTTCGGCCGCAACGTCGTCGTCGGGAACTACATCTATTCGCTGCTGCTCGGCATGTCCGTCCCGGACGTCTCCGGCAAGGCGATCGCCAACCTGGAGATCGAGTCGCTCAGGCACGTGGCGCCGACCTTCCACGGCGACACGGTCTACGGCGAGACGACGGTGCTCGACAAGTGGCCGTCGAAGTCGAAGAACGACCGCGGCATCGTCCACGTCGAGACCAAGGGCTACAAGCAGGACGGCACGCTCGTGTGCGTGTTCCGCCGCAAGGTGATGGTGCCGACCGAGACGTACATCAAGGAGCGCGGCGGCGAGCAGCCCGGCCGCCCGGTCCTCTCCGAGCCCCGAACGACGCCCCCGGCGGGCGGCGCCCCTGGTCCCGAGCCGAAGTCGCAGGAGAAGTAGATGAGCCGTCTCGCCCAGACCCACGGCCTCACGGACATTCAGCGGGAGATCGTCTCCACCGTCCGTGACTTCGTGGACAAGGAGATCATCCCGGTCGCGACCGAGCTGGAGCACCGCGACGAGTACCCGCAGCAGATCGTCGACGGCCTGAGGGAACTCGGCCTGTTCGGTCTGATGATCCCCGAGGAGTACGGGGGTCTGGGCGAGTCGCTCCTGACCTACGCCCTGTGCGTGGAGGAGATCGCCCGCGGCTGGATGTCGGTGTCCGGCATCATCAACACCCACTTCATCGTCGCGTACATGCTCAAGCAGCACGGCACGCAGGAGCAGAAGGACCACTTCCTGCCGAGGATGGCGGCCGGCGACATCCGCGGCGCCTTCTCGATGTCGGAGCCGGCGCTCGGCTCCGACGTGTCGGCGATCTCGTCCAAGGCGGTCAGGGACGGCGACGAGTACGTCCTGACCGGCCAGAAGATGTGGCTGACGAACGGCGGCACGTCCTCGCTCGTGGCCGTCCTGGTCCGCAGTGACGAAGGACACCCCGACGGCACCGCCCCGCACAGGTCCATGACCACCTTCCTGGTGGAGAAGGAGCCCGGCTTCGGCGAGGTCCGCCCCGGCCTGACCATCCCGGGCAAGATCGAGAAGATGGGCTACAAGGGCGTCGACACCACCGAGCTGATCATGGACGGGCTGCGCATTCCGGCCGATCGGGTGCTCGGCGGCGTCACCGGCCGAGGTTTTTACCAAATGATGGACGGCGTGGAGGTCGGCCGTGTGAACGTGGCCGCCCGCGGCTGCGGCGTCGCCCAGCGCGCCTTCGAGCTCGGTGTCCAGTACGCCCAGCAGCGCCACACGTTCGGCAAGCCGATCGCCCAGCACCAAGCCATCCAGTTCAAGCTCGCCGAGATGGCCACCAAGGTCGAGGCCGCACATGCGATGATGGTGAACGCAGCGCGCAAAAAGGACTCCGGTGAGCGAAACGACCTCGAAGCGGGGATGGCGAAGTACCTCGCCTCCGAGTACTGCAAGGAGGTCGTGGAGGACGCCTTCCGGATCCACGGCGGCTACGGCTTCTCCAAGGAGTACGAGATCGAGCGCCTCTACCGCGAGGCCCCGATGCTGCTCATCGGCGAAGGTACCGCCGAGATCCAGAAAATGATCATCGGCCGCAGGTTGCTCGAGGAGTATCGATTCCAGGGCTGATCGTCCGGGTACGGGGTGTTTTCTTCGAGAAGAAGATCACACCCCGTCAGCGGTGTTCGGCCGCCGACTCGGCTGCTCGGCTTACCCAGTTGCGGCCCTTAACCGCTACGATCGCGTAAAGCCGCCGTCCCCCGTCAGAAGCGCGGCGTCATCCGCTACGAAGGTCATTCATGCCCCACAGCCAAACCTCTGCACCTCGCGACAGCCTGGTCGGCACACGCCTCGCGCGCGGAGCATCGCCGTGGCTTCTTCCGACCGTCGCCACCGCCGCCCTCAGCCTGGTCCGCGCCCGCCGCTCGGGTGCCGCCAAGGCCGTCGCCGTCCCCGCCACCGCGCTCGCGGCGGGGATGCTGTGGTTCTTCCGCGACCCCGAGCGCGAGATCACCCAGGGCCGGGTGATCTCGCCCGCCGACGGCGTGGTGCAGAGCATCATGCCCTGGAAGGACGGCCGCACACGCGTCGCGATCTTCATGAGCCCGCTCAACGTCCACGTCAACCGCGCACCGCTGGCCGGCACCGTCACGTCGGTCGAGCACATCCCCGGCGGGTACGTTCCGGCTTTCAACAAGGAGAGCGAGAACAACGAGCGCGTCGTCTGGCACTTCGACACCGAGCTCGGTGACATCGAGATGATCCAGATCGCCGGCGCGGTGGCCCGCCGCATCGTCCCCTACATCCCGTCGGGCACGAAGGTCGAGCAGGGCGACCGGATCGGTCTGATCCGCTTCGGCTCGCGCGTCGACCTGTACCTGCCCGAGGGCGTCGAGGTGGCGGTCGAGGTCGGCCAGAAGACCGTGGCTGGGGTGACTCGCATTGACCGTGATTGATCCACAGACCCAGGCGGGCTGGGTGCCCGGGGCCGACGAGGCCGACGACGAGGAGGAGATGCCCCTCTCCCTGCGTCTGTCGATAGCGGACACCCTCACCCTCGGCAACGCGACCTGCGGCTTCATGGCGGTGTACTTCACCACCACCGGCATCCTGATCCCGCACCTCACCGGCAGCCAGGAATCGGGCATGGCCCGGCACAGCGCCGCGACGGCGGTCATCCTGATGCTGTGCGCGGCTGTCTTCGACCTGTTCGACGGCTTGGTCGCACGGAAGCTGCGCTCGTCGCCCATGGGCGCCGAGCTGGACAACCTGTCCGACCTGATCAGCTTCGGTCTGGCCCCGGCGTACTTCGTCCTCGTCTACGGCATGGTCGCCGACGACGCCCACCAGAGGGTGGCGGCTCTGGGCGCCATCGTCGTGCTGCTCGCCGTGGTGCTCCGGCTCGCGCGGTTCAGCTGCGTGACGATGAAGGACGGCGTGTTCCAGGGCATGCCCTCGCCGTTCGGCGCGCTGACGGTGGTGTCCATCGTGCTGCTGGAGCTGCCCTTCGTGGCGACGCTCCTGGCGATCCTCGGCATCGCGTGGCTGATGGTGAGCCGCGTGGAGTACCCCAAGCCGCGGGGCCGCCTCGCGGTGGCGATGCTGTCGTGGATCGTGCTGTCGATGGGCCTGCTGGCGGCCTGGGCCTTCGAGGCCCCGAGCGGCCAGCTGCTCCTGCAGACCGGCTGCGCGCTGCAGCTCGTCATGGGCGCGGTGATCCCGCTGTTCGCCACGGCTCGCCGGGTGAACAACTTCCGCGACAACCGTCGCGAGGCGCGGGCGGCACAGCTGCCGTAGCGCCGCCGGCGGCCGCGGCGGCCGTACGACGGAAGGGCCCCGAACCGGATGGTTCGGGGCCCTTCGGCTGTTCCCGGCCGCGTTCGCGCCGCTCCGGCCGGAGAGCGACGCCCGGCCCTCACTGCTCCGGCCGCGGGCGCCGCCTACGAACGTGTGAGCGCGGACGCGTTGCGGCGGGCGACTCCCGACGCGAGACGGGCGCGTGCAGGCACCGAAGCCAGCGGGGTACGGACGGCTCCGGCGGGCCCACGGCCGCGCCGGGACACGTCGGGACGCATGCGGAATCGTCCGTCAGGACAGGAGGTCCCGGGCGATCCGCTCCGCGACCCGCTCCAGGACCGGGCCCGCCTGCGCGATGCACGTCGCCACGTCGGGCTCGACGTCGGTCAGTGCGTACGCCCGCCGGATCCCGGCGCGGTCCAGCTCCTCCGGTGCCAGCGCCAGCCGGCCGCACACCGCGACGACCTCCCGGCCGGCCGCCCGCGCGGCCGCGGCGACACCCGCCGGGGCCTTGCCGTGCAGCGTCTGCTCGTCCAGCGAGCCCTCGCCGGTGATCACCAGCGCGGCCCGTTCCAGCGCCGGCGCGAACCCCAGCACGTCCAGCATGACCTCGATCCCCGGCCGGAAGGCCGCCCCCAGGACGAGCGCCCCGTATCCGATGCCGCCGGCGGCCCCCGCCCCCGGTGAGGCCGCGTACTCGGCCGTCCTCGCCCCGATCGCGCTCTCCAGCACCTTCGCGTAGTGCGCGAGCGCCGCGTCCAGTGCCTCGACGTCGTCCGGCGAGGCGCCCTTCTGCGGGCCGTACACGGCCGCCGCGCCCGTGGGTCCGGTCAGCGGGTTGTCGACGTCGCTGGCGAGCACCAGTTCGACCGAGGCGAGGCGGGTGTCCAGTCCGGACAGGTCCACGCGGGCGAGCCCGGCGAGTCCCCCGCCCCCGGGCGGGACGGGCTCGCCGCGGGCGTCCAGGAACCGTGCCCCCAGCGCGGACAGCATCCCCGCGCCCCCGTCGGTCGTCGCGCTGCCGCCGACCCCGAAAACGATCGTGCGCGCCCCCGCGTCCAGTGCGGCCCGCAGCAGTTCGCCGGAGCCGTACGTGGACGCCGTCAGCGGGGCGAAGACGCCCGCCGGCAGCCGCTGCAGCCCGCTGGCCTCGGCCATCTCCACGACGGCCGTGGCGCCCCGCAACGCGAAGGCGGCGGTCACCTCGTCCCCGAGGGGGCCGGTCACCCGTACCTCCCGCCGCTCGAACCCGGCCGCGACGGCCGCGGCCACGGTCCCGTCGCCACCGTCGGCGACCGGCAGCGCCTCCACCGCGAGGTCCGGTACGGCCCGGCGCAGTCCGGCCGTCACCCGCTCGGCGACCTCCACGGCCGTCAGCGAGCCCTTGAACTTGTCCGCGGCGACGAGCACTCCCCGTGCCGTCGACGATCCGCACACCGCAGCGTCCGCCACCTTGCCATCCCCTTGCTCTCCGGCCCCGTCGCACGTCGGGCCAGTCGCGCCGCTGCGACCCTAACCGCAGACCACGCCCGCCGCCATGTCCTCGCCGACGCCCCGGGACCGCCCACGCCCCGGGACCGCCCGCGGCCGGGCCGCCCGTGGTCGGCAGCACAGCCGGTACACCCGGCGCAGCGGCCGCGGTCTCGATCGCCTCCCCCGACGGACGTCCGACGAGCCGTCGGCCGAAGGACTGCCTCCCGACTCCTGCGGATGGCCCGCCTCCCCCTCCGAGTGGCTGCCACCGGGGCTCGGCATCACTCCGATGCCACGCGAAATCACCCGGTGGGACGGTGTCGCGGCGCACGTTCGCTCGATCGCGTCAACGCTGGGGTGTCATCGACTCCCATCGACAGCGAGGCACACAATGACGGTATCCGGTATACGCGGCTCGCTGCTCCGCAGCGACGTGCTGCGCGTGACGACGGCGAGCTGTGCGATCGGCGCCCTGTGCGCGGTCACCGCGGCCGCGGCGGTGGCGGAGAGCGGTGCGAACGCCGCCCGGCCGACCGTCGTCCTGGTGCACGGCGCCTTCGCGGACGGCTCCAGCTGGGACGGGGTGATCGAGCGGCTGGAGCGGCGCGGGTACACCGTCATGGCCCCGGCCAACCCGCTGCGCGGCCTCCACAGCGACGCCGAGTACCTCGCCTCCGTCCTGAAGACGATCAAAGGTCTCATCGTCCTGGCCGGCCACTCCTACGGCGGTGCCGTCATCAGCACGACCGCGGCGGGAGACCCCCGGGTGAAGGCGCTGGTCTACGTCAACGCGCTGATGCCCGATGTCGGTGAAAGCGGCATGTCACTGTCCGCCCGCTTCCCCACCGCTCTGGGCACCGCCACACGGTCCGTGCCGTACCGGACGGCCGGCACCGGGGGCACCGACCTCTACCTCGAGCGGGACAAGGTCCACCCGGTCTTCGCCAACTGCCTGACGGAGGACCGGGCGAACCTGCTGGGCGTCACGCAGCGCCCGGCCGCGACGACCGCGTTCTCCGAGACGGCGAAGGTGGCCGCCTGGAAGGAGATACCGTCCTGGGCGCTGGTGGGACGGCAGGACATGACCATCAGCCCCGAGCAGGAGCGCTTCCAGGCCCGGCGAGCCCACTCCCACACCGAGGAGATCGACTCCTGCCACGTCTCCCTCATCGCCCGCCCCGACGCCGTGGCCGACCTGATCCTCCGGGCCGCCACCGCCACCGCCCCAGCCACCGCGACCGCGACCGGCTCCGCGCCCCGCCTGGCCGACTCCGCCACCGGCGTGCGCGGCGAGCGGGTGACCCTCCTCGGCGCCATCGCCGCCACCTGCCTCACCGCGGGCGCGGCAGCACTGTTCCTCGGCCGGCGACTGCGACGCACCCCGCACTGAGTTCCCCCCGCGTGCCCGCCGACGGAGTGACGACCGGCACCGGCCAGGCTCGGCAGGGCGGGAAGCCGGTCCACCGCCGGGCCGGCGGCGGCACGGCGCGGTCCGGCCGTCCGGGCGCCCCTTCGGCACGCCGGCGATCTTCCGCCCGCCTTCCCCGGTCCGCGCAGACCCGCTCGGGCTGGGTACACCGGAACCATGACCACCGCTGTGGACACCGCACCGGACCTCGCCGACCGCATCCTCGGGGGCTGGCTGGGCCGCATCGCCGGCAACATGCTCGGCAAGCCGGTCGAGCAGGGCGAGGTGTGGACGCGCGACCGCATCGACCGCTACCTGCGGCAGGCCTCGGCCCTGCCGCTGACGGACTACCTGCCCGAGCCGGCCGGCGACACCGACGGCGCCGACCTGCGCCCCGAGTGGCACGCCTGCGTACGCGGCCGGGTGCACGGCAGCTGCCGCGACGACGACGTGGACTACGCGATCCTCGGCCTGGACCTGCTGGAGACGCACGGCTTCGGCTTCACCACCGAGCAGGTCGGCAACCTGTGGCTGCTGCGGCTGCCGTACCTGCAGACGTTCACGGCGGAGCGGGCGGCGTACCGCAACCTCGTGAACGGCCTGAAGCCGCCGTTGACGGCGACGTACGACAACCCGTGCCAGGAGTGGATCGGCGCCCTGATCCGCGCCGACATCTACGGCTGGACCAGTCCGGGGCTCCCGCGCCGCGCCGCCTCGCTCGCCCACCGTGACGCGGTGCTGTCCCACTCGGGCAACGGCGTGTACGGCGCCATGTGGGCGGCGGCGCTGGTCGCGGCGGCGTTCACCGCGCCGACCGTGCGCGACGCCGTGGACACCGCCCTGACGGTGATCCCGGCGGGCAGCCGCCTGGCCCGCACCGTGCGCCGGGTGACCGCCCTGCACGAGGCGGGGATGCCGTGGGAGGACACGCTCACGACACTCGTGGAGGAGACCGCGGGCCTGGGCTGGATCCACACGGTCCCGAACGCCGCCGTCGTCACGGCCGGGCTGCTCCACGGCGACGGCGACTTCACCCGCACCGTCGCGCTGACCGTGCGCGGCGGCCTGGACACCGACTCCAACGGCGCGACGGCCGGCTCGGTCGCGGGCGTCCTCTCGGGCGCGCGGGCGATCCCGGTCCAGTGGAAGGAACCGCTGGAGGACACGGTCCGCAGCGCGGTCTTCGGCTTCGACGGCGTGCGCATCAGCGAGCTGGCGGAACGCACCTTGCGGCTGGCGGAGGCGGCGACCTGAGCCGGGCGGTGCCGGGTGAACCGCGCAAGGGACGACGGCCGGGACCGTGGACGGGGGCGCCGCCGGGCCGTCCTCGGTGAGGTGTGTCGTCCCATCTGGTTACCCTGCTTGGATGACCACTGCCGATTTCGCCACGTACGTCGCGGGACTGCCCCGCCTGATCTCCGGAGCCGCCGCCCTCTTCCGCGACGCGGAGGGACGGGTGCTGCTCGTCGAGCCGAACTACCGTGAGGGCTGGGCACTGCCGGGCGGCACGATCGAGTCCGACGACGGAGAGACGCCGCGCCAGGGCGCCCGCCGCGAGACGCTCGAGGAGATCGGCCTCGACGTCGAGCTGGGCCGGCTGCTCGCGGTGGACTGGGTACATGCGTCGGGGCCCCGCCCGCCCCTGGTGGCCTACCTGTACGACGGCGGCGTCCTCGAAGAGGAAGACCTGAAGGCGATCCGGCTGCAGGAGGAGGAACTGGTGTCCTGGCGCCTCGTCGGCCGTGACGAGCTCACCGACCACCTGCCCGGCGCCCTCGGCCGCCGCGTCCTGGCCGCCCTCGACGTCCTCGCCGACGGCGCGGGCACGGCGGAGCTGGAGAACGGCCACCGGGTCGGCTGACCCGGACGCCGGACCCGTTCACCCCCGACGTCGCGCGGCCCGACCTCGACCTCGCGCGGCGCCTCGTCGCATGCGGCGGCCCTCGCCTCCGGGCGGTGGCCGCGTTCGATGCAGTCGCGGACGGCGAGCTCGACGGCGTCCTGGGGGCTGCCCACGCCGGCGAGCATCATCACCTCCACGACGAAGTTCGGCGTCGGGTGAGACGCCTCGGTCATGCGCGGACCATGGAACCGCGCGGGCGGGCGTGCCGGTAATCCGTTCGCCCGCCCGAATCGCCCGGCCTACCCTCGGTGCCATGACCAAGCCCCTCGTCGCCCTCCTCAGCGGCGCCGGCATCTCCACCGATTCCGGGATCCCTGATTATCGCGGGCCCAACGGGCTGTGGCGGAAGGATCCCGAGGCCGAGAAGCTCGTGACGTACGGCTACTACATGAACGACCCCGACATCCGGCGGCGGTCCTGGCAGATGCGGCGCAAGAACCGCGCCCTCGAGGCCGAGCCGAACGCCGCGCACCGCGCCGTGGCCGAGCTGGAGCGGTCCGGGGTGCCGGTGCGGGTGATCACGCAGAACGTGGACGGGCTGCACCAGCTCGCGGGCATGCCCGCCCGCAAGGTGCTGGAACTGCACGGCAGCGCCCGCAGTGTCGTGTGCACCGCGTGCCATGCCCGCGGCCCGATGGAGGACGCCCTCGCCCGGGTCGATGCCGGGGAGGACGACCCGCCCTGCCTGGAGTGCGGCGGCATCCTCAAGTCGGCGACCGTCATGTTCGGCGAGCGGCTGGACCCGGTCGTCCTCGGTGACGCCCTCGCCATCACCAAGGCCTGCCAGGCCTTCGTCGCCGTCGGCACCAGCCTGCAGGTGCAGCCCGCCGCGGGGCTCGCCGGCATCGCCGCCGACCACGGCGCCCGCCTGATCATCGTCAACGCCGACCCCACCCCGTACGACGACCTCGCCGACGAGGTCATCCGGACCCCCATCGGCACGGCCCTCCCCGAACTGCTGCGCCGGCTGCACCCGGGGAACGAGTGCTGACACCCCGACTACCGCGAGCGTCATGCGGTCGAGTGCGGGATCAACCGCCTCCGCGGCCATCAACGAGTGGCTGTGATCGGCACGCTTCACCCGAGGCAGTTCAGAGCTCGATACCCAAGCCGTCCAGGAACTCCTGGAACAGATCCTCCACGAACGGGTCGGACCGCTTCGACAGGACATCGGCGATCGCCTTGGGAACGGGAGTCAGGCCAGCCGCCCGCGCCCAGGCCACAGCACGCTCCGCGGCCTCCTCCGGCCCCAAGAACCAGTCGTCGACGGATTGACCATCCTCCGCCATGTAGGCGGACATAGCTGCCCGATCGAGACATGCGCGCCAGGTTTCCTGGTCCCTGGTCCGGCCTTCCAGGACAAGGCAGTCGCTGTCCATGACGAATCCGGCAAGGACCGGGTGCCCAGTGATGTCAACCAGTTCGATGAGACTCTCCTCATCGAGTGAGGTCTGCCCTTCCAACGACCAGAGCCGCCAGTCATCAGCGCGCTCCTGGAGCAGCTCCATGTGCACCCCGTCAGTGAAGGCCGCCACCTCACCCAGCGGGTGCCGATGGCGGACGACGACAAGGGAACCCCAGTACCCCATCTGATTGCTCCATGTCCGAAAGTCGCTGCATGGCGGCGCTCGCCGCCGCCCAGAGCCGCGTTCACGCAAGGAGGGGTGATCCTTGCAGAATCCACTTTCGCAACAGGCCCTGGGTGAGAACGCTTCGAGAATCCGAAGCTACGGCACAAGCCCGCAGAGCACACGAAGGAGGAACACCTACCTGGCCATTGGCACTGGGACTCAGCGGGCTCAGGGGGGACTCACGAGATGTCGCCACCGTCGAGATCTTCGGCACCTGCGGTGGCTGCGCCGCGCAGCCGTCGAGGAATGGGCTCCGGGCCCGCTCAGAAGTCGTAGCAGGCGTAGTCGCCGTCGGGGCCCCGGGCGATCCGGTCCGAGCCCCAGCAGTGCAGCATCGGCCCGATGCGGTAGACGGCGGCACCGCCGACCAGCAGCACGGCGGCGGCGAGCACGGCGGTCACGATCCGCATCACCTTCATCCGGCGTACGACCCACCACGCGCGGGCGACGGCCGGCACCCCCAGGAGCAGGGCGATGGCCGAGACCGGCGCGTTGTTGCGCTGGAGCCCGGGGAAGGCGTCTGGATCCACGGTCTTCTGGACGGCGGCGTAGGCGAAGAAGAGCAGCACCAGCCCCAGGAGCAGCAGCCCGACGGAGCTCGCTCCGCGCCCGACGTCCCGGCCCCGGCTCGGCGTCCTGTCGGCGTCCGGCGCCGCGGCGGCGTCCGCGCGCACCAGGTGCCGAGCGAAGATCGCCCGCAGCCGGTCCGCATCCTCCGGGTTGCTCAGGCCGCGCTTGGGCAGGACGCCGACGCCGACGGCGGACTTGTCGGCGCTGAGCAGCACGAACAGCTCCGGGGTCTCGGCATAGCGCGGGTAGAGGTGCCAGTCGAGGGTGGCCGAGCTGTGGGCGGTGGTAAGGCAGATCCCCGTGTCGTCGACGACGGCGCGGAAGTCGCCCTGCCGCTCGCTGAGCCGGTGGAACTGGCGGGCCTGCAGCCGCGGCCCGGCGGTCATGAAGGCCACGAAGGCCACCAGCGCCAGGTACAGGTACCACGGGGTGTCACGCCGGCCGTCGCCGAGCGTCGACAGAAGGACTCCGACGGCCGTGACCACCAGCGTGTAGATCAGTAGCCGACGCCGGAAACGGCCCGCTCTGGTGACCTTCGCCCGGGTGCGGATCGCTGCCCCAAGATCGTCGACGGTGAGCCGGTAGGCCAGCTCCACCGGTCTCTCCGCGACGGCGTCCGTCGCTTCCCGGCCCTCGGCCATGTCCCCTCCCCGGTTCCGTGATCAACCGGATCGTAGCGCCGGGGAGGGAGGGGACGTGCTCGGGGTCCATGCGCGAAGTGCGGCCGGCAGTTACGTGGGGCGGGTGAGGAGCCGGCCGGTGGGGTGGGCGAGTGCGGCTCGGTCAGAACAGGGCCGTGCCGCGTTCGAAGTCCAGGAGGCGGCGTTTGCGGTCCAGGCCGCCGCCGTAGCCGGTCAGGCTGCCGGTCGCGCCGATGACGCGGTGGCAGGGGACGACGATGCCGACGGGGTTGCGGCCGTTGGCGAGGCCGACGGCGCGGGAGGCGCCGGGTTTGCCGAGGGCGTCGGCGAGCCGGCCGTAGGAACGGGTCTCGCCGTAGGGGATGCGGCGGAGTTCGTTCCAGACGGCGCGCTGGAACGGTGTGCCGTTCAGGCGGAGTTCCAGGGTGAACTCGCGGAGCTGCCCGTCGAAGTAGGCCGCCAGCTGTTCCGCCGCCTCGGCGAAGGGGCGCTCGTCGCGTTCGCCGAACGTCTCCTCCGCCGGGCGGTGACGCTGGTCCACCATGTACAGGCCGCACAGGGCACCGTCGTCGGCGACGAGGGTGAGCGGGCCGTAGGGGCTGTCGATGACGGTGTGCTGTCTCACGGGAGGTCCTCAGACGGGAAGGAAGTTGATCGGGTGGCTGTCGGTCGCCCAGAGGTACTGCACCGCGTAGGCGCGCCAGGGCCGCCAGGCCGCCGCCCGCGCGGTGAGCGCGGCGGGCGTCGACGGCAGGCCCAGCGCACCGGCGGCGCGCCGGATGCCGAGGTCGGTGGGCAGGAAGGCGTCGGGGTCGCCGAGGGCACGCATGGCGATGACGTCGGCCGTCCAGGGGCCGAAGCCGGGCAGGGCGAGCAGCCTGGCGCGGGTCTCCCGCCAGTCGCTCTCCACGCCCAGGTGCACCGTGCCGTCGGCGAGTTGGCGCACCAGTGTGGTGAACGTCGTACGGCGGGTGCGGGGCATCGCCAGGGACGCGGGGTCGAGCGCGGCCAGCGCCTCGGGGGCGGGGAAGAGATGGGTGAGGCCGCCCTCGGGGTCGTCGACGGGCTCGCCGTACGCGGTGACCAGGCGGGCCGCGTGCGTGCGGGCGGCGGCCGTGGAGACCTGCTGGCCGAGGACGGCCCGCACGGCGAACTCGTTTTCGTCGACGGTGCGCGGGACCCGTCGGCCGGGGGCCTTGTCGACGAGGGGCGCGAGCACCGGGTCGGTGCGCAGCTGGTCGTCGATCGCCACCGGGTCGGCGTCCAGGTCGAGCATGCGGCGGCACCGGCTGATCGCGACGGGCAGGTCCCGCAGGTCGCTGAGGGTGAGCCGGCAGGCGATGTGGTCGGGCGCCGGCGTCAGGGTCGCGATGCCGTGGCCGTAGGGCAGGCGCAGGGTGCGCCGGTAGGCGCCGTCGCGCCACTCCTCCACGCCCGGTACGGCGGTCGCGGCGAGGTGGCCGAAGAGGTTGTCGGGGTTGAGCGGGGCGCGGAAGGGGAGACGCAGCTGGAGCGCGCCGGGGGTGGGCGGGAGCGGTGCGGGGGCCCGGCCCAGGCGGCGGGCCCGCAGGTCGGTGGGCGACAGGGCGAACACCTCGCGCACGGTGTCGTTGAAGGTGCGGATCGAGGAGAATCCGGCGGCGAAGGCGATCTCCGCCATCGGCAGCGCGGTCGTCTCGATCAGCAGCCGGGCGGTCTGGGCGCGCTGCGCGCGGGCGAGGGCGAGCGGGCCGGCGCCGAGTTCGGCGAGCAGTTGCCGTTCGACCTGGCGGGCGCTGTAGCCGAGGCGGGCGGCGAGGCCGGGGACGCCTTCGCGGTCGACCACGCCGTCGGCGATCAGCCGCATGGCGCGGGCCACCACGTCGGCGCGCTGGTTCCACTCGGGTGAGCCGGGGCTGGTGTCGGGGCGGCAGCGTTTGCAGGCCCGGAAGCCGGCCTGCTGGCAGGCGGCCGCGCTGGGGTAGAAGGTCATGTTCTCCGGCTTGGGCGGCACGACCGGGCAGCTGGGCCGGCAGTAGATGCGCGTCGTCAGGACGGCCGTGAAGAACCAGCCGTCGAACCGCGCGTCCTTGGACCGTACGGCGCGCACACAGCGCTCCCGGTCGGCGTGCATCCCTGTCTGCATGCCTCCAGCATCGGCCACCGGGACGGCGGTCGCTGGCGGGAATCCGACATGGACGTGGCATGCCCTGCGTCGTCCCGGATCACCGTTGCCGTCCAGGGCCCCGGGTGCGGCGTCCGCCGCCGCGGCGGACGCCGCACCGGGCCGGCGAACGGGCCGCCGGCAGGTGACGAGCGGCCGGTGCGGTGAGCGGCGCACTGTCCAGCGGCTCCTGCCCCGGCTCGGGCCGGGGGCATGCCGGGCGGGCCCGGCCCGAGGTGTCGCGGTGGACTCAGCCGGGGCCGTCGGCGGACAGGCCGGCGTGCGTGGCGAAGGCGGCGTAACCCCGCTCGTCGAACAGGACGAACCGCACCTCCGTCACCGTGGTGGCGACCTGCCGGACGGTCTCGACTGCGATGCGGGCGCCGTCGTCGATCGGCCACCCGTAGACGCCCGTGGAGATGGCCGGGAACGCGACCGAGCGGGCGCCGAGCTCGTCGGCGACACGCAGCGACTCGCGGTAGCAGGAGGCCAGCAGGGCGGAGCGGTCCTCGGTGGTGCTGTGGACCGGGCCGACCGTGTGGATCACCCAGCGGGCCTGAAGCAGACCCGCCGTCGTGGCCACCGCGTGCCCGGTGGGCAGGCCGCCGCCGTACCGGGAGGCCCGCAGCAGGCGGCACTCCTCGAGGATCGCGGGTCCGCCCCGGCGGTGGATCGCGCCGTCGACGCCTCCGCCGCCGAGCAGGGACGAGTTCGCGGCGTTGACGATGGCGTCGGCGGCCTGCCGGGTGATGTCGCCTTGGACGAGCGTGATCGTGGTCATGTCTGCCTCAGTCTCCTCCAGACGGCCTTCGCCGCGTTGTGTCCCGACATGCCGTGCACGCCGGGGCCCGGCGGGGTGGCCGACGAGCAGAGGTAGACGGCCGGGTGCGGCGTGCTGTAGGGGAACAGGGTCGGCTTCGGGCGCAGCAGGAGCCGGAGCCCGGCGACCGAGCCGGAGGCGATGTCGCCGCCGACGTAGTTGGCGTTGCGGGCGGCGAGCTGGGGCGGCCCGGCGACCGCGCGGGCGAGGACCCGGTCGCGGAACCCCGGGGCGAAGCGCTCCAGCTGGCGTTCGACGGCGTCGGTGAGGTCTCCTGTCCAGCCGTTGGGCACGTGGCCGTACGCCCAGAACACCTGCTGTCCGGCCGGGGCGCGGCCGGGGTCCACGACACCGGGCTGGACGGTGATGAGGAACGGCCTGTCGGGCGCGCGTCCCTCGCGGGACGCGGCGCGCAGCGCGGCGCCGATCTCGGCGCTGTCCGCCCCGATCTGCACGGTGCCGGCGACGCGGGCCTCCGCCGCCGTCCACGGCACGGGGCCGTCCAGGGCGTAGTCGATCTTGAAGACGCCGGGGCCGTACCGGTAGCCCTCGTAGTAGCCGCCGAGGCCGGCGATGCGGGCCAGGGCGGTGGGCGAGGTGTCGAACACATAGGCCCGCGCGGGCGGCAGGTCGTCGAGGCGCTTGACCTCGTAGTCGGTGTGGACGGTGCCGCCGAGGTCCTTCAGATACGCGGCGAGGGCGTCGGAGATCGACTGCGAGCCGCCGCGGGCGACCGGCCAGCCGCGGGCGTGCGCGGCCAGGGCGAAGACCAGCGCGATCGCGCCGGTGGCGAAGCCGTCGAGCGGGGCCATGACGTGGGCGACCAGGCCGGCGAGGAGGGTCCTGGCCCGCTCGTCGCGGAAGCGGCGCATCAGCCAGGTCGACGGGGGAAGGCCGGCCAGGCCGAAGCGGGCGAGCGTGACGGGGTCGCGCGGGAGGGCGCTGAGGGGCAGGGACATGAAGTCGCGGGCGAGGGTGTCCCACCGCGGCAGGAACGGCTCGACCAGCCTGCGGTACGCTCCCGCGTCCCGCGGCCCGAAGGAGGCGGCCGTCCGCGCGACCGACCGTGCCAGGACGGCGGCCGTGCCGTCGGGGAACGGATGCGCCATGGGCAGCTCGGGGTGCAGCCACTGAAGGCCGTAGCGCTCCAGCGGCAGGGCGCGGAAGGCGGGTGAGTTGATGCCGAGGGGGTGCGCGGCGGAGCACGGGTCGTGCCGGAAGCCGGGCAGGGTGAGCTCCTCGGTGCGGGCGCCGCCGCCGACGGTGC
The DNA here is from genome assembly GCF_053587115.1 of Streptomyces sp. NPDC003697. Lineage (NCBI taxonomy): Bacteria > Bacillati > Actinomycetota > Actinomycetes > Kitasatosporales > Streptomycetaceae > Streptomyces > Streptomyces sp. NPDC003697. The sequence goes on along the minus strand of NZ_JBSFNN010000002.1, from coordinate 11,422 downwards.
CGCACGCCTCGAACACGGCCACGGAGAACCCGCGGCGCGCGAGTTCCACGGCGGCGGTGAGCCCGTTCGGCCCCGCACCCACCACGACCGCATCGAGCATCGACGGCACCTTGGAACCCCCTCGTCAGCCGATGGTCATTCGCGCTCAGGATATGCCGCGCGGCCGGCCGGATCGCCTCGCGGGCCGAACCCCGGCCGCCGGGTCGGCCCGTCGGTCGCCGAGGGCGCGGGGACGCCGGGTGACGAGGGGTGCCGGCAGGCGCGAAGGAGGCCGGCCAGCAGCGCCCGGGGTGCGCGGCCCCAGTGCGCGCTCACGCCGATGCGCGGCCCCGGTCCGTCCACGGTCGGGTGTGGCCTCGGTGCACGGGGAGGCGTGACCCCGGTCCACGGCGAGGCGCGGCCCGACGGGCGGGCGACGCCGTCTCGGCTGCCGCCGACTACGCCGTCAGCAGGTCCAGCACCCGCTGCGCCGTCGCCGCGTCGCGGGCCGCCGTGAAGGGCAGGCTGTTGCCGCCCGTGACGCGGAAGGGGCTGCCCGCCAGGGTCAGGTGGGTGCCACCCGCCTCCTCGACGAGCAGCAGCCCCGCCGCGTGGTCCCAGGCCGCCTCCCAGGAGAACGCCGTGGCGTCCAACTCGCCACGGGCGATGGCGAGATACTCCAGTCCGGCCGAGCCGCACGCCCGCGGGGCGACGCCGTCCGTCCAAAGGCCGAGCAGCGCGTTCTTCTGGTCCTCCGTCGTGAAGTCCGGGTGGGACGTGGCCACCTCCAGCGGGCGGCCCGGCTCCGGCGTGCCGCAGCGCAGCCGCTCGCCGTCGAGGAACGCGCCCGCTCCCCGTACGGCCGTGGCGAGCCGGTCGTGTGCCGGCGCGTACGTCCAGGAGGCCAGCAGGACCCCGCGCCGGGCGAGGGTGACCAGGGTGCAGAAGCCGGGGTCGCCGTGCACGAACTGCCGTGTGCCGTCCACGGGGTCGATGATCCAGACGGGGGCGTCGCCCCGTATCGCCTCGTACGTCGCCGGGTCGGCGTGCACCGCCTCCTCGCCCACGACGACGGAGCCGGGCAGCAGGGCGCCCAGGGTGTCGGTGAGGTACAGCTCGGCCAGCCGGTCGGCGTCCGTCACCAGGTCGTGCGGGCCGGTCTTGCGGTCGACCTCGTGCTCCGCGAGCCGGCGGAAGCGGGGCATGATCTCGGCCGCGGCCGCCTTGCGGACCGCATCCTCCACGTCGGCCGAGTGGCGGGCGAGAAACTCGTCGATGGTTTCCGTCTCTTCGTTCATGGCCCCCATGAGATCACGCGTCACTGACATTCCCCGCCCGGCCGGGGTCTTCCGGGTGGAATCGGGGTGAACACCTGACGCCGGACACGAGACCCGGCGGGGGCCGTGCGGCGCGCCGGTTCGGCACGAGCCCTCTCCCTACGCCCCGAGGCGGTGCCCGGTCCGCGCCCGACCCGGCTCGGTGCCGGCCCCGTCCGGTACGGCCGCCACAGCACCGCCCCGCCCCGTCCGGTACGGCCACCGCCCAGTACCGCCCCGCGCGGCAGGGCCGCCGCCCGGCACCGCCGAGCCGCGCCCGGTGGGCGCCCTCGGCGGGCGCGTGCGTCCCAGCGCCGCCGCGCCGGCTTCGGTGTGACGGAGCGGCACCCGCCGAGAGCGCGGCGCCCGCCCTCAGACCTGCGCGCCCGCCCGTGTGTACGGTGCGGGTCACGCCGCGCGGCCCGCGCCCTCGCCCCGCCCCCGCCGGCAAGGCGCCGACCGGTCGTCAGCGGCCCACCGCGTACCCCTGCATGCCCCGCGGGTTGGCGGCCGCCGACAGGATCCCGGTCGCCGGGTCCCTGGCGACCGCGCACAGCCGGCCCTCGGACCAGGGGCCGCCGACCGTCACGTCGTGGCCGCGCCGCCGCAGTTCCCCGACCACCGCCGCGTCCATGCGCGACTCCACGGTGAGCCGGCCGGGCCGCATGCCGCGCGGGTAGAAGGAGCCGGGGAAGCCGTCGTTGTGCCAGTTCGGGGCGTCGATCGCGCCCTGCAGGTCGAGTCCCCCGCGCACCGGCTCGCGCAGGGCGGCGGCGAGGAAGAAGTGCAGCTGCCACTGGTCCTGCTGGTCGCCGCCGGGCGTGCCGAACGCCATGACCGGCACTCCGCCGCGCAGCGCGATCGACGGCGTGAGGGTGGTGCGCGGGCGGCGGCCCGGCGTGAGGGAGTTGGGCAGTCCCTCCTCCAGCCATGTCATCTGGAGCCGGGTGCCGAGCGGGAACCCCAGTTCCGGCACGACCGGGTTGGACTGCAGCCAGCCGCCGCTCGGCGTGGCGGCGACCATGTTGCCCCACCGGTCGACGACGTCCAGGTGGCAGGTGTCGCCGCGGGTGGAGCCGTCGGCGGCGACCCGGAACCCGCCCGGCCGCGCGGACGCCGGGCGGCCCGTCGTGTCGGGCTCACCCGGCACCGGGGACGTCGGGCCCTTGGCGACCGTCGGTTCGCCGACGCCCAGGGCGTCGTACTCCCCCGGGTCGGCGGCGACCGTGTGCGCGTGCGCGCTGAGCCGGGGGACGCGCCCGCCGGGGCTGCCGGGCCGCAGCTCGTAGGAGGCCGTGTCCCCGACGAGCCGTCGCCGCCCGGCGTTGTAGCCGGCCGACAGCAGTTCCGCCAGCGGCACCTCGGCGGCGTCCCCGTACCAGGCCTCCCGGTCGGCCATGGCCAGCTTGCAGCCCTCGACCAGCAGGTGGACGTAGTCGGCGGACCCGTACGCCGGCAGCTCGGGCGGGAGGAGGGCGAGCTGCTGCAGGAACACCGGGCCCTGGCTCCAGGGACCGGCCTTGCACACCGTCCAGCCGTTCCAGTCGTACGTCGCCGGGGCTTCGTAGGTCGCCGACCAGGAGGCCAGGTCGGCGGCCGTCAGGGTGCCGGTGTGGTGGTGGCCGCTGGTGTCGAGGGTGGGGCGCCGCGCCTGGCGCACCAGGGCCTCGGCGACGAAGCCGGTCCGCCACACCTCGCGGGCGGCCTCGATCTGCGCCTCCCGGCCGCCCGCGCCGGCGGTCTCGGCGAGCAGCCGCTTCCAGGTGGCGGCGAGCGCGGGGTTACGGAAGAGCGCGCCGGGCCGGGGCGGCCGCCCGCCGGGCAGGTAGACGTCGGCCGAGGAGGTCCACTCGGTCTCGAACAGCCGGCGCACGGTCTCGACGGTCTCACCGACGCGTTCCACGGGCGCGTGCCCGTGTTCGGCGTACCCGACGGCGTACTTCAGCACGTCGGCGAGCGGTTTGGTGCCGTGGTCGCGCAGCAGGAGCATCCAGGCGTCGAAGGCGCCGGGGACCGCGGCGGCGAGCGGGCCGGTGCCGGGGACGAGTTCCAGGCCGAGCCCGCGGTAGTGGGCCACCGTAGCCCCGGCCGGGGCCACGCCCTGCCCGCACAGCATCCGCACCTCCCCGCCCGCCGGGGCGAGCAGGACGGGCACCTCGCCGGCGGGCCCGTTGAGGTGGGGTTCGACCACGTGCAGCACGAACGCGCCCGCCACGGCCGCGTCGTAGGCGTTGCCGCCGTCCTCCAGCACGGCCATCGCGGACTGCGAGGCGAGCCAGTGGGTGGAGGAGACCATGCCGAAGGTCCCCTGCAGGGTGGGTCGGGTGGTGAACCGCATTCCCTCACCTCGGATTTCGCGGACGTCAGCGGGCCCCACCAGTATGTGGGCGATCATCCGTGGCCCGGTGGCCACCGGAGCCGCCGGAGCCGCCGGAGCCACCGGAATCATCCGGTCCCGGCCGGCGTTGAGGAGGGGGTCGGACCGGGGAACGGAGACGGATCGGTGCACGGTGAGTACAAGGTGCCCGGCGGCAAGCTCGTCGTGGTGGACGTGGAGGCCGAGGACGGCGTGCTGCGGCACGTCCGCGTGGCGGGTGACTTCTTCCTCGAGCCGGACGAGGCCCTGGACGCCGTGAACCGCGCGCTGGAGGGCGCCCCGGCGGACGCGGACGCCGCGGGGCTGGCCGCCCGGATCGACGCGGCCCTGCCGGAGGGCACCGTGATGTACGGGCTGACCTCCGAGGGCGTCGGCATCGCGGTGCGCCGCGCCCTGGCCCACGCCACCGACTGGACCGACTACGACTGGCAGCTCATCCACGACGGCCCGCAGTCCCCGGCCCTGCACATGGCGCTGGACGAGGTGCTGACGGACGAGGTCGCCGCGGGGCGGCGGCCTCCGACCCTGCGGGTGTGGGAGTGGGGCGGCCCGGCGGTGATCATCGGCAGCTTCCAGTCGCTGCGCAACGAGGTCGACCCGGAGGGCGCCGCGCGGCACGGCATCACGGTGGTGCGCCGGATCTCCGGCGGCGGCGCGATGTTCGTCGAGCCGGGCAACACGATCACCTACTCGCTGTCGGTGCCGCAGTCGCTGGTGCAGGGACTGTCCTTCCAGGACAGCTACGCCTACCTCGACGACTGGGTGCTCGGCGCGCTCGGTGACATGGGCATCCGGGCCTGGTACCAGCCGCTGAACGACATCGCCACCGACCAGGGGAAGATCGCGGGCGCCGCTCAGAAGCGGGTCGTCGGTCCCCAGGGAGGTCCCGGCGCGGTCCTGCACCACGTGACCATGTCGTACGACATCGACGCCGACAAGATGGTCCAGGTGCTGCGGATCGGGCGGGAGAAGCTGTCCGACAAGGGCACGAGGAGCGCCGGGAAGCGGGTGGATCCGCTGCGCCGGCAGACCGGTCTGCCGCGCGAGGCCGTCATCGAGCGGATGATCGACTCCTTCCGCGGCCGGTACGGACTGGCCGCGGGCAGGGTGACCGGCGAGGAACTGGCCCGCGCGCGGGAGCTGGCGCGGACGAAGTACACCTCCGGGGAGTGGACGGCGCGGGTGCCCTGACCGGCCGCTGTCACCGGCTCGCTCCTGACGGGCCGTCACGCCGTCGTCCCGCGCTGCCGCCGCCGACGGCGCCCGCGCCGCGCGTCCCACTGTGACCACGCGGCCACGCAGCGAGTTCGCCCTTCCGCGCCACCGGCAGTCGTGTGACACTGTCGTCCCGTCCGCAGTGCGGACCCCTCCGCACCGTCCGTCCCCCACGAGAAGTGCGCCGTGCGTGATTTTCCCCTGCCGCTCGCGCTCACCGCGCGTCTGTCCCCGGTCGTCGTGCTCGCCTGCGCGGGCTGGGCACTGACCTCCGGCCCGGCGGCGCCCCCGGCCGCGGGGCACGACCCCGCCCCGCAGCGGCCCGGCTCCACCCAGCCGGTCTCCGCTCCGTCGAGCACGGCGGAGGCCAGGACGTACGCGTCGGCCCCCGCGCCGTGCACCGCCGTGGCCGTGAAGACGGTCGCGTCGCTGGTGCCGGGCGCGAAGACGGCGGGCCGGGAGATCCCGTCGACGGACACGGAGAAGCGCCGCACCTGCTCCTGGAACGCCCTGCACGGCTTCGACTACCGCTGGCTGGACGTGTCGTTCGAGGTCATGGGCTCGGACGCGGCCGCGCGCACGTCGTACGAGGAGCGGACGAAGGAGAAGAGCGGCGGCGGCGCGGTCCCCGGGCTCGGCGACGCGGCGTACTCCGTCGTGAACCTCACCACCGAGGACAAGCAGCAGACGCGGGAGGGCGTGGTGGTGGCCCGTGCCGCCAACGCCCTGGTCATCGTCACCTACAACGGCAGCGACTTCGAGACGAAGAAGGCGCCCGACACGGCGGAGATCAACACGGGCGCCATCAAGGCCGCCAAGGAAGCGGTGGCGGCCCTGCGGGGCGGCCGGTAGGGCCGGACGCCCCCTGACGGGCGTCAGGCGGCGGCGCGCCGCCGGCCGCGGGTGAGCATCAGGGCCAGGTACAGCAGCATCGAGGTGCCGAGGCCGACCGCCCAGCCGTAGTCGGCGAGGGCGGACAGGGCGGGGACGGGCCGGCCGTCGAACAGCGGATGGAGGTCCGCGCCCCCGATGGCGAGGACACCGCCCACGGCGAAGGCGACGACGGCCCGCCAGTTCCAGCCGCCGCGGTACCAGTAGCGCCCGCCCGGGCGGTACAGGTCGGCCAGGTCCAGGGAGGACCGGCGCAGGATCCAGTAGTCAGCGACGAGGATGCCGGCCACGGTGCCGAGCAGGCCGCCGACCAGGCCGAGCCAGGTGAAGATGTAGCCCTGCGGGTCGGAGTACAGCTTCCACGGGCAGATGAGCACGGCGAGCACGGCGGTGACGAGCGCGCCGGCCCGGAAACTGACGTGCCGGGGCGCGACGTTGGAGAAGTCGAAGGCCGGGGAGACGAGGTTGGCGGCGATGTTGACCGACAGCGTTGCCACCAGCACGGTCACCAACGCGTAGAGCAGACCGACCACGCTGTCGGTCTTCGCCGCCAGCCGCACCGGGTCCCACACGGGCTCGCCGTACACGGCCTGGGAGCCTGAGGTGACCAGCACCGACAGGAACGCGAACAGCGTCATCGTCGTCGGCAGGCCGAGGCTCTGACCCCATGTCTGGGCCTTCTGGCTCCTGCCGTACCGGGTGAAGTCGGGGATGTTCAGGGACAGCGTGGACCAGAAGCCGATCATGCCCATGAGGGAGGGGGCGAACAGTTTCCAGAAGTCCGCTCCCCAGCCCAGCTTCGACGGCTGGTCGAAGAGCGGGCCGAGGCCGCCGGCCCTGTCGCTCATCCACCACAGCATGACGAAGGCGCCGACGAGCACGAACGGCGCCGCCCAGTTCTCGAAGCGGCGGATGGTCTCCATGCCGCGGTGGATGACGGCCACCTGGATCGCCCAGAAGATCGCGAACGACAGCCACATGGTCCAGGGGTGGCCGCCGACCGTCGCGGCGTTCGCCCAGCCCTGCCCGATCAGCTTGCCGGCGAGGAAGTAGATGGCCTCGCCGCCGATCCAGGTCTGGATGCCGAACCAGCCGCAGGCCACGAGCGCCCGTACGACGGCGGGCAGGTTGGCGCCGCGGACGCCGAAGGAGGCGCGGGCGAAGACCGGGAACGGGATGCCGTACTTGGGTCCCGCGTGTCCGGTGAGCAGCATCGGCACCAGCACGATGACGTTGGCGAGGGCGATGGTGAACACCGCCTGCTTCCAGTCCATGCCGACGGCGACGAGCCCGGAGGCCAGGGTCCAGGAGGCCGTGTTGTGGGCCATGCCGACCCACAGGGCGCAGAAGTTGTACGTGGTCCAGGTGCGCCGGGCGGCGGGGACCGGCAGCAGGTCCTCGTTGGCGTAGGGGCCGCCGGGCGGTTCGCTGCCGGGGGCGAGTTCCACGCGCCCGTCGGGGAGGGCGACCTGGGCGGTGGGCGGTATGGCGGTGGGTGCGGTGTCGGTCATGGGCAGCCCAATCGATGAGGTGGGTCGACGCGGGGCGGTGCGGGCGCCCGGCCCCCTCCCCGGGGGAGCGGGGAGGGGGGACAGGGGGTGGGGGACGGAAGCGGGGCGGGGCCGGGGGGTCAGGAGCGCAGGGCGGGGATGACCTTCTGGCCGTAGGCGTCGATCACGGCCTCCTGCGCGTCGTGCATGTCGTACAGGGCGAACTGGTCGACGCCCAGCTCGCGCAGCGCCCTCAGCTTCTCGACGTGTGCCTCGACGGGCCCGACCAGGCAGAACCGGTCGACGATCCGGTCGGGCACGAACGCGGTGTCGGGGTTGCCGCTGCGTCCGTGATGGGCGTAGTCGTAGCCCTGGCGGGCCTTGATGTAGTCGGTGAGTTCGCCGGGGACGGCGCCCGAGTGCTCGCCGTACCGGGCGACGAGGTCGGCGACGTGGTTGCCGACCATCCCGCCGAACCACCGGCACTGCTCGCGGGCGTGGGCCAGCGCCTCGGGCGAGTCGTCGGCGGTGACATAGGCGGGGGCGGCGACGCAGACCGTGACGTCGGACGGGTCGCGCCCGGCCGCGGCCGCCGCGTCCTTCACCGTCTTGACCATGTACTCGGTGAGGTAGAGGTCAGCGAGCTGGAGGATGAAGCCGTCGGCCTCCTCGCCCGCCGTCTTCAGGGCCTTGGGTCCGTACGCGGCCATCCAGACCGGGAGTTCGGCGCCCGGCCCGACCCACGGGAACCGGACGACCGTGCCGCCGCCGAGGTCGGCCTCCTCGCCCCGCGCCAGCGCCCGGATCACCCGCATGGCCTCGCTAATCCGGGCCAGGGTGACGGGTTTGCGGCCGGCGACGCGCATGGCCGAGTCGCCGCGGCCGATGCCGCAGACGGTGCGGTTGCCGAACATGTCGTTGAGGGTGGCGAACGTGGACGCGGTGACCTCCCAGGTGCGGGTCCCGGGGTTGGTGACCATCGGGCCGACCGTCAGCCTGTCCGTGTTGGCGAGGACCTGACTGTAAATGACGAACGGCTCCTGCCACAGCACGGCGGAGTCGAAGGTCCAGCCGTACGTGAAGCCGTTGCGTTCGGCCCGTTTCATGAGGCTGACGACGCGGGAGGCCGGCGGGTCGGTCTGCAGGACGAGTCCGAAGTCCATGGGCACGACTCCTAGTCGAGGTACTGGCAGGTGGAGCGCGGGGTGTAGACGCCGTGACCGGCGCGTCCGGTGAACTCCCGCTCGGTGACGACCCATTCGCCGCGCGACAGGACGGTCTCGACGCGGCCGGTGACGCGCATGCCCTCGTACGCCGAGTAGTCGACGTTCATGTGGTGCTCGGCAGCGGAGATGACCTGCTCGGCGTGCGGGTCGTAGACGACGACGTCGGCGTCGGCGCCGGGGGCGATGGTGCCCTTCTGCGGGTACAGGCCGAACATGCGGGCCGGGGTGGCGCAGGCGATCTCGATCCAGCGGCGGCGGGAGATGCGCCCCTCGACGACGGCCTGGTGGAGCAGGTCCATGCGGTGCTCCACGCCGGGCATGCCGTTGGGGATCTTCGAGAAGTCGCCGCGGCCCAGCTCCTTCTGGCCGGCGAAGCAGAAGGGGCAGTGGTCGGTGGAGACCACCTGCAGGTCGTTGCGGCGCAGGCCCTTCCACAGGGCCGCCTGGTGCTCCCTGGGCCGCAGGGGCGTGGAGCACACGTACTTGGCGCCCTCGAAGTCCGGCTCGGCGAGGTTGTCGGTGGACAGGAAGAGGTACTGGGGGCAGGTCTCGCCGAAGACGCTGAGTCCGTCGGCGCGGGCCCGGGCGAGTTCGGCGACCGCCTCCCGCGCCGAGACGTGGACGACGTACAGGGGCGCGCCCGCGACCTGCGCCAGCCTGATGGCGCGGTGGGTGGCCTCGGCCTCCAGCAGGGCCTTGCGCACCTCGCCGTGGTGGCGCGGGTCGGTCTCGCCGCGGGCGAGGGCCTGCTCGACCAGCACGTCGATCGCGATGCCGTTCTCCGCGTGCATCATGATCAGGCCGCCGTTCCCGGCGGCGCGCTGCATGGCGCGCAGGATCTGGCCGTCGTCGCTGTAGAAGACGCCGGGATAGGCCATGAACTGCTTGAAGGACGTGACCCCCTCCTCCACCAGCAGGTCCATCTCCTTCAGCGTCTCCTGGTTGACATCGGAGACGATCATGTGGAAGCCGTAGTCGATGGCGCAGTTGCCCTCGGCCTTGGCGTGCCAGGCGTCCAGTCCCTCGCGCAGGGCGCCGCCGACGCTCTGGATCGCGAAGTCGACGATCGTCGTCGTGCCGCCCCAGGCCGCGGCCCGGGTGCCGGTCTCGAAGGTGTCCGAGGCGTAGGTGCCGCCGAAGGGCATCTCCATGTGGGTGTGTCCGTCGACGCCGCCCGGGATCACGTACTTCCCGGTCGCGTCGAGGGTGCGCTCGGCCGTGAAGGCGTCGGCGGCGGGGGTGCCGGAGGCGGCGAGGGCGGCGATGCGGCCGTCCTCGATCAGGACGTCGGCGTGGATCTCGTCGGAGGCGGTGACGACGAGGCCGCCACGGATGACGGTACGGCTCATGCTCCCTCTCCTTCCGGTCGTGGGTGCTGTGCGGGGAGCCCGCGGGTGTCCGGGCGGGGGCGGGCGGTGTTCGGCACCGGGAACCCGGTGCCGCGGGCCCGGCCGGCCGGGCCCGCGGCCGGGCGCGGCGGTCAGGGCGCGGTCAGCGGGGAGTAGGCGCCCGGCGCGCGGTCGCGGTAGAACTGCCACCGGTCGCGGACCTCGCGCAGCCTGGCCGTGTCCAGGTCGCGCACGACGAGTTCGCTCTCCTTGTCGCTCGCCACCTCGCCGACGAACTGCGCCTCGGGGTCCACGAAGTACGACGTGCCGTAGAAGTCGTTGTCGCCCAGTTCCTCGACGCCGACCCGGTTGATCGCGCCGACGAAGTACTCGTTGGCGACGGCGGCCGCCGGCTGCTCCAGCTGCCACAGGTAGCCGGACAGGCCGCGGGAGGTGGCCGACGGGTTGAACACGATCTCCGCGCCCGCGAGACCGAGGGCGCGCCAGCCCTCCGGGAAGTGGCGGTCGTAGCAGATGTACACGCCGACCCTGCCGACGGCGGTGTCGAAGACGGGCCAGCCGCTGTTGCCGGGGCGGAAGTAGAACTTCTCCCAGAAGCCCCTCACCTGGGGGATGTGGGTCTTGCGGTACTTGCCGAGGTAGGAGCCGTCGGCATCGATCACGGCGGCGGTGTTGTAGAGGACGCCGGGCTGCTCCTCCTCGTACATCGGCAGGACGAGGACGAGGCCCAGTTCCCGGGCCAGCGCCTGGAAGCGCCGCACGAGGGGTCCCTCGGGGATCTGCTCGGCGTACGCGTAGAACGCCGGGTCCTGGACCTGGCAGAAGTACGGGCCGTAGAACAGCTCCTGGAAGCAGAGCACCTGGGCGCCCTGCGCGGCGGCGTCGCGGGCCGCCCGCTCGTGGACCTGGATCATGGACTCCTTGTCGCCGGTCCAGGCGGTCTGGAAGAGGGCGGCGCGGATGACTCTGCTCATCGGGACCTCCACTGGCTCGGTGTGCGGCGAGCGTAGGAACTGGGCGAGCGCGCCGTGAGGTGCACCGTGTCACGTCTGCGGGGGTGCGGCGTGGCAGCGTGTCACCCTGGTCCTGTCCCATGTTTCACCGCCGTTCTCCCAGGTCGTCGCAGGTTTCACTCCTGTTGCGCATCGTGCGCGAGCAGCGCGATGTGCACGGAGGCGGCCTGCTCGAAGTCGTCGAGGTCCACTTCGAGCCGTGCCTGTATGGCCTCCAGCCGGCGGTAGAGCGCGGGCCGGGAGACGTGGTGGAGCCGTGCGGTGCGGGACTTGTTGCGGCCGGTGGCGAGGTACGTCCGCAGCACGGACAGCAGGTCGTCGCCGGCCGGTCCCAGCAGGCCGTCCAGTTCCCGCTCGGCGAAGGACTGCACGTGCGGGTCGTCGCGCAGCAGGCGGATCAGGCCGCGCAGGTGGACGTCCCGGAGGCGGACGACGGCGGGCAGGTCGCGGGCGGGCGAGGAGTCGGCGACGGCGTGCGCGACGTGCCGCGCCTCGCGCAGCCCGGCGGGGACGTCGTCCCAGGCGGTGCGGGGTGCTGCGGCGGCGACGACGATCCGCTGTTCGGC